>NZ_JANX01000084.1 GCF_000767795.1 Inquilinus limosus MP06
GGAAGGTATAGGCCAGGGTGGCGGCATAGTGGCCGGGCGAGGCCTGCTCCGACTTCACCTGGAAGCTCTGCACCAGCCGCTCGACATCCCCGTCGGACATGCCCGAGGCGCGGGCCGGATCGGCGCCGATCTGCTGCAGCAGCTGCTGCAGCGCCTTGCGCGGCCCCTGGGCGAAGGCCTTGGTCCGCGCCTCGGTCGCGTTCGCCGCCGTCGCCTCGACCGCGATATTGTCGACCGAGTAGCCGGAGGCGCTGCCCGCGATCGGCGCGCCGCCTGAGGTCTGGGCACGCACCGGCACCAGCCCGGCGCAGAGAAGCGCGGCCGCCAGAGCCAGGGTCGATCCGATGCGAAGCATCATTGCAATGCCTTCCGGTTTCGCTATGGTCCGCGCGCATCCGCACGGATAATCCGCCTTTATATAGCACCCCTCTCTGCGAGGTCATCATGTGCCCGCCGGTCGACCCCAAGGACAGCTCCGACGCCTATGCCAGGGCCGGTGTGAACATCGCCGAGGGCGAGGCCTTCGTCGGCGACATCAAGCCCCTGGCCGAGAGCACGCGCCGCAAGGGCATGATGGAAGGGCTGGGCGGCTTCGGCGCGCTGTTCGACCCCAAGGCCGCCGGATTCCGCGACCCGATCCTGGTCGCCGCGACCGACGGCGTCGGCACCAAGCTTAAGGTGGCGATCGAGACCGGCCGGCACGACACGGTCGGCATCGACCTCGTCGCCATGTGCGTCAACGACCTGGTGGTGCAAGGCGCCGAGCCGCTGTTCTTCCTCGACTATTTCGCCTCCGGCAAGCTCGACCGCTCGGTCGGCGTCGGCGTGCTGCGTGGCATCACCGAAGGCTGCCGCCAGGCCGGCTGCGCCCTGATCGGCGGCGAGACGGCGGAGATGCCGGGCATGTATGCCGCCGGCGACTACGACCTGGCCGGCTTCGCCGTCGGCGCGGTCGAGCGCGCGGAAGCCCTGACCGGCCGCGACGTGCGCGACGGCGACGTGGTGCTGGGCCTGGCCTCGACCGGCGTCCATTCCAACGGCTACTCGCTGGTCCGCCGCACCGTCGCCGATGCCGGGCTGAGCTGGGACGAGCCGGCGCCCTTCGCCAACGACACATCGGTCGGCGAGGCCTTCCTGACCCCGACCCGGATCTATGTGAAGAGCACGCTGGCGGCGATCCGCGCCGGCGGCGTCCACGCCATGGCGCACATCACCGGCGGCGGGCTGACCGAGAATATCCCGCGGGTGCTGCCGGACGGGCTGGGTGTCGCCCTCGACGCTGGCGCCTGGCCCCTGCCCCCGGTGTTCCGCTGGCTGAAGGCCCAGGGCGGCCTCAACGCCGCCGAGCTGGCCCGGACCTACAACTGCGGCATCGGCATGGTGGTGGTCGTCGCTCCGAACCGGGCCGAGGCGGTGTCGGCCATCCTGGCCGGCCAGGGCGAGACGGTGCACCGGATCGGCCGGGTCGTCGCCGATGCGTCCCATTCAGTGGCGATCGCGGGAACGGAGGCGGCATGGGCCGTCTGAGGGTTGGAATACTGATCTCCGGCCGGGGCAGCAACATGGCGGCCCTGGCCGTGGCCTGCGCCGCGCCGGACTTCCCGGCCGAGATCGCGCTGGTGCTGTCCGACATCCCCGGCGCCGGCGGACTGGCTGTCGCCGAGGAGCGCGGCATCGCCACCGCCACGGTCGACCGCAAGGCCTATCCCAGCAAGGCCGCCTTCGAGGCGGCGATGGACGAGGCGCTGCGCGCCGCCGGGGTCGAGCTTCTCTGCCTGGCCGGCTTCATGCGGGTGCTGAGCGCCGATTTCGTCGGAAGCTGGCAGGACCGCATCCTCAACATCCACCCGTCGCTGCTGCCGGCCTTCCCCGGGCTGCACACGCATGAGCGGGCGCTGGCCGCCGGGGTCAGGCTGGCCGGCTGCACCGTCCATATCGTGCGCCCGGTGGTCGATGACGGGCCGATCCTGGTCCAGGCCGCGGTGCCGGTGCTGGACGGCGACGACGCCGCCACCCTGGCCGCGCGCATCCTGGTGGAGGAGCATCGCTGCTATCCGCTGGCCCTTCGCTGGGTGGCCGAGGGGCGGGTCCGGATCGAGAACGGGCGGGCCCTGATCGACGGTGCGGCCGCGGCCGCAGGCACAATTCGCAACCCATTGTGATAATTGTCACAAAGCCCAACTCGACGCTGCGACAATTAAACCCTATTTCACTGGACAAGGTCGGGGGCCGCCCGTAAATGGGTCCTCGATCGCAAACATACGAAAGCGTGATGAGGATGGGCGCGATGGCCAGCGAAGGCACGAATCAGGTTCCCGAAGAACTGCTGGCTTCGCGCAAGCAGATGTATGCCAGCTTCGTGCGCTTCAGCACCTGGGGCATCGTCGCCGTCGCCATCCTGCTGATCGGCATGGCGTTGTTCCTGCTCTGATTTTCGCCATCGGCAGGAAAAAGGCCGGTCCCGCGGGACCGGCCTTTTTTGTTGCCCGGAGGCTGTCTCCGGCCGTCCCCGCCGCGGCGGGGACGGCCGGACGCGCTGCGGATCAGCCGACGATCTCGGTGCCGGCGAAGAAGAAGGCGATCTCGATCGCCGCATTCTCCAGCGAATCGGAGCCGTGGACCGAGTTCGCCTCGATCGATTCCGCGAACTCCTTGCGGATGGTGCCCTCGGCGGCATTGGCCGGGTTGGTGGCGCCCATGATCTCGCGGTTGCGGGCCACGGCGTTGTCGCCTTCGAGGACCTGGACCACGACCGGGCCCGAGGTCATGAAGGTGCAGAGGTCGTTGAAGAACGGCCGCTCCTTGTGCACGCCGTAGAAGGCCTCGGCCTGGGCGCGGCTCAGCTGGACCCGCTTCTGCGCGACGATGCGCAGGCCGGCTTCCTCGAACTTGGCGTTGATCTTGCCGGTCAGGTTGCGGCGGGTGGCGTCCGGCTTGATGATGGAGAAGGTGCGCTCGGCCATTGGATCCTCGGTGTTCAGGCGTTGGCGGATCGGAATTGCGCGGCCTTATAGACGGGCCGCCCCGATCCGGCAACCGGAGCGCGCGATTTCCGCGCCGTCATGCTATGACCGCGCCGCCATGCTTCAGATCCAGGACATCACCATCCGCATCGCCGGCCGCGTGCTGCTCGACTCCGCCTCGGTGTCGGTGCCGGCCGGGCACAAGGCGGGTCTCGTCGGCCACAACGGCACCGGCAAGTCGACGCTGCTGCGCGCGATCCGCAAGGAGATCGGGCTCGACGGCGGCCAGATCAGCTATCCCGGGCGGTGGCGGATGGCCAGCGTCGCCCAGGACGCGCCGGAGGGGTCGGCCAGCCTGCTCGACACGGTGCTGGCCGCCGACGTCGAGCGCGCCAGCCTGCTGGAGGAGGCGGAGACCGCCGAGGATCCGAACCGGATCGGCGAGATCCACACCCGCCTGGCCGATATCGACGCCCACACCGCCCCGGCCCGAGCCGCCACCATCCTGGCCGGCCTCGGCTTCGACACCGAGGCGCAGGCGCGGCCGGTCGGCGACCTGTCGGGCGGCATGCGAATGCGCGTGGCCCTGGCGGCGACGCTGTTCCTGCAGCCGGACCTGCTGCTGCTCGACGAGCCCACCAACCACCTCGACCTCGAGGCGACGCTGTGGCTCGAGACCTGGCTGAAGAGCTACCCGCACACCATCCTGATGGTCAGCCACGACCGCGACCTGCTGAACCGCGTGGTCGACACCACCATCCATCTCGAGAACGGCAAGCTGACGGCCTATAGCGGCGGCTACGACCAGTTCGAGCAGACGCGACGGATGCGGCTGGAGCATCTGGCGGCGCTGCAGAAGCGGCAGATCGCCCAGCGGGCGCATATGCAGAGCTTCATCGACCGGTTCAAGGCCAAGGCCACCAAGGCCCGCCAGGCGCAGAGCCGGGTCAAGGCGCTGGAGAAGATGGAGCCGATCGTGGCGCTGGTCGAGGACCAGTCGATCAGCTTCGACTTCCCGAAGCCGGAGGAGCTGGCGCCGCCGATCCTGGTGCTGGACAAGGTGACCGTCGGCTATGACGACCGCCCGGTGCTGAAGAACCTCGACATGCGGATCGACATGGACGACCGCATCGCGCTCTTGGGCGCCAACGGGAACGGCAAGTCGACCCTGGTCAAGCTGTTCGCCGGCCGCCTCGACCCGATGGCGGGACAGCTGCGCAAATCCGGCAAGCTGAAGGTCGGGTACTTCGCCCAGCATCAGGCGGAGGAGCTGGACCTGTCGCTGAACGCCATCGCCCAGGCGCGGCGGGTGATGCCGAATTCGACCGACGAGAAGATCCGCGCCCATCTCGGCCGCTTCGGCTTTGTCCAGCGCCGGTCGGAGACCCGGATCGGCGACATGTCGGGCGGCGAGAAGGCCCGGCTGCTGCTGGCCCTGATGGCGCGCGAGGCGCCGCAGCTGCTGCTGCTGGACGAGCCGACCAACCATCTCGACGTCGACAGCCGCCAGGCGCTGGTGCAGGCGCTGAACGAGTATGACGGCGCCGTGGTGCTGATCACCCACGACCCGCATCTGATCGAGCTGACCGCCGACCGGCTGCTGCTGGTCAAGGACGGCGCCGTGAGCCCCTTCGAGGGCGATCTCGACGACTATCGCCGCCTGCTGGCCGAGCAGCGCCGGCAGGAGCGTGCCGGGCGGCAGGCCGAGAAGCTGAACCAGGCCGATCGCAAGGAGCAGCGCCGCGCCGCCGCAGAGGCCCGCGCCCAGCTGGCGCCGCTGCGCCAGCAGATCCGCGACATCGAGAAGCGGATCCAGGGGCTGGAGCGGGACAAGCAGAAGATCGAGGCGAAGCTGGCGGACACCGAACTCTACAACAACCCGGCGGCAGCAACCGAGCAGCAGATCGCGCTCCATGAGGTGCAAAGCAAGCTCGACGCCGCCGAGGAAGCCTGGCTGGAGGCCAACGGCAAACTGGAAGAGGCGCAGGCGCTGGCGGGATAGGCGGAGCCATCCCCCTCACCCTCCCGCCGCCAACGCGGCGGGCCCCTCCCTCTCTCCGAGGAGAGGGGAACGGAGCCGCGGTCCTCCTACCTCTCCTTGGGGAGAGGTCGAAATCGCGCAGCGATTTCGGGTGAGGGGGTGGCTCCGGCCCCTCCTCTACTGCAGCGCCTTCCACACCACCGCCGGGGTCAGCGGCATCTGCAAGCGGTCGGCGGCCTCGGCATGGCCGGCGCGTGCCAGGGCATCGGCCACCGCATTCACCACCGCCGGCGTGGCGCCGATGGTGCCGAGTTCGCCCACGCCCTTCACGCCGAGCGGGTTGTTCAGGCAGGGCGTCGATTCGTCCAGCACATGGACGAAGTCACGGATGATGTCCGCCCGCGGCACGCCGTAATCCATCAGCGTGGCGGTCATGACCTGGCCGGTCTCCGGGTCGTAGACCATCCGCTCGCCCAGCGCCTGGCCGATGCCCTGGACCGCGCCGCCGTCGAGCTGGCCGCGCACGATCATGGGATTGACCACCCGGCCGACATCGTTGGCCGAGACGTAGGACACGATGTCGACCGTGCCGGTCTCGGGATCCAGCTCGATCTCGCAGATATGGCAGCCATTGGGCCAGCTCGGCCCCTTCACCGTGCTGGTCGCGTCGATGAAGATGCGGCGGTCGGGCTGGCGGTCGGCCAGCTCGAACAGGCCGATGGCGCGGTCGGTGCCAGCGATCCGGAACACGCCGTCGGCATATTCGATGTCGGCCGCCGCGGCCTCCAGCGCGTCGCCGGCCAGCTCGCGCCCGGTGTCGACCGCCTGCTCCGAGGCGTGACGGATCGCCGAGCCGGCGGTGAACAGCGACCGCGACCCGGCGCTGCCGAAGCCCTGGCCGCGGTCGGTGTCGCCCATGACGATGCGGATCTTCTCGATCGGCACGCCGAAGACGTCGACCACCAGCTGGGCGTAGGAGGTCGCGATCCCCTGCCCCATCGGCATGGTCGCCGCGTAGACCTCGATGCCGCCGTCGCCGGAGACCTGGACGGTCACCCGCTCCTCGAACACGTTGCCGCCGGTCCATTCCAGGAACGAGGCCAGGCCGCGGCCGCGCAGCTTGCCGCGGGCCTGGGACTCGGCCTCGCGGGCGGCGAAGCCGTCCCAGTCGGCGAGGGTCACGGCCTGGTCGATGATCGAGCCGAACTTGCCGCTGTCATAGGTCTGGCCCATGGCGTTGGTGTAGGGCATCTGCTCGGGCCGGACGAGATTGCGGCGCCGGATCTCGACCGGGTCCATGCCGAGCTGGCGCGCCGCGGCGTCGAACAGCCGCTCGATCAGGTAGATCGCCTCCGGCCGCCCGGCCCCGCGATAGGCGCCGGTCGGAGCGGTGTTGGTGAGGATGGCGGTGAACTCGAAATCGATCGGCCGGATGTCGTAGATGCTGGTCGACACCCAGGGGCCGATCATCAGCTGGATGATGATGCCGGCCGTGGTGGCGTATGCGCCGACATTGGCATGGGTCCGGATGCGGTAGCCGAGGACGCGTCCGGTCTCGTCCAGCGCCAGCTCGGCATGGCTCTCGACGTCGCGGCCATGGGTCGCCGCCAGGAACTCCTCGATCCGGTCCGCCGTCCACTTCACCGGCCGCTGCAGCTTGCGCGCGGCATAGGCGACCAGGATGTCCTCGGGATAGAGGCCGGTCTTCATGCCGAAGCCGCCGCCGACGTCGTCGACCACCACCCGCACCTTCCCGCGCGGGATGCCCAGCACCGCGTCGCACAGCGTGTCGCGGGCGCCGGACGGCATCTGGCTGGACAGTCGCAGCGTCAGCCGGTCGGAGGCGGCATCGTATTCGGCCTGGGAGCTGCGCGGCTCCATCGGCGTCGGTGCCAGCCGCTGGTTGACGAGGTCGAGCGAGACGATATGGGCAGCCGCCCGGAACGCGGCGTCGGTCGCCGCGGCATCGCCATGCCGCATCTGCGCCGCGACGTTGCCGGTCGCCACCGGCCAGACCTGCGGGGCGTCCGGCGCCACGGCTTGTGCGAGGCCGGTGACGGCGGGCAGGTCCTCGTACTCGACCACGATGGTGTCGAGCGCGTCCTTCAGCACGGCGCGGCTTTCGGCCACCAGCGCGACCACGGCCTCGCCGACGAAGCGCACCACCTCATACGCCAGCCCCGGCCGCAGCGGCGACGCGCCCGGCGACCCGTCGGGCCGCTTGAAGATCGGCGCCAGCGGCAGCGGCTTGACCCCGTCGGCGACCAGGTCGGCGCCGGTGATCACCGACACCACGCCCGGCATCGCCAGCGCCTCGGACGCGTCGATCGACACGATCCGGGCATGGGCGTGCGGCGAGCGCAGGAAGCCGAGATAGGTCTGCCCGGGCAGGGAGATGTCGTCGCTGAACCGGCCGGCACCGGCCAGCAGCCCGGCATCCTCGATCCGCCGCACCTCGCGCCCGCTGCCGAACCGCCCGATAGTCGATCCGTCCGTCATCACTCGTCACCTTGGCTGGGAAACCGCGCGGGTCGCAAACCCGCGGCGGTCTTGGCTGATGTTCTATATGGGCGCGGATGACGCCCACGCAGCACAGGCCCGATGAAATGGTTACGGCTCAAACTCACCCGGGCTGGGGCCAGCGGATCAGGTCGCGGGTGAAGTCGCGCCAGGCGGCGGCCGTGCGCCAGCGGTCGAACAGCAGGGTGTGAAGCCCGGCGCTGACCAGCAGGGTCACGGCGGCGGCGAAGACCACATCGCTGAAGAAATGCCCGCCCATGCCGATGCGCAGCAGTCCCAGCAGGCCGCCCAGCGCCATCGATCCCCAGAAGATCCGGCGCCGCCGCCGCGCCGGCACGACATAGGCGACGCTGTGGACAACGAAGCCGACCGTCGGGTCGCCGGCGACGAAGGAGCAGTTGCGGCCGCACTGGCCGGCCGGGATCAGCGGCGGGGTGAAGGCGGCGCTGCCGCCGAAGGCCTCGACCTGGCGCGGACGGGCGCGGCCCCAATGGTCCTTCAGCACGGCGTTGGCGACGAGGCCCGGCCCGATCGCCAGCGCCAGCGCCAGGAAGGTCCAGCGCCGCGCGTCGAGGCCGAGCAGCCGCCGCTCCGCCAACCAGGTCCAGAACGCCGCGAGCAGCAGCAGCACGGCGGCGGCGCGGACCAGGATCTGCACCAGCTCGTGGATCGCCTCCGCCAGCGGCGCGCCGTCCCAGGCGAAGCCGCGTCCCGCGTCGTAGAACCAGCCCGAGATGACGAGGTCGATTCCCGGCACCAGGACCAGCAGGGCACAGACCGCCACCGCGCTCCATAGCGCGACGCGCGGCGTCATCCGCCCACCCGCTGCTTCTCGCTCCAGGCGCCGCCCTCGTCCTGCTGGTAGTAGACCAGGGTGTGGCCGGCGTCGCGGAACCGTTTCCAGCGGCCGCGGGCGGCCTGCACCGCCTCCGCGTCGTTGCCGTCGAACAGGTCGCAGACCGTGGCGAAGGCGCCGCCGCCATCCGAATCCGCGCCGTCGCCCAGGAACAGCACCTGGGCGCCGTTCGGGTTCTCGACCTGGTCGCTGATCCAGACCGGCTGCTCCTCGGCAAAGCCATCGCGCTTCGTGCCGTGCGGCAGGAAGCCTTCCTTGGAATAGGTCCAGAGATGGCCGGCCAGGCTCTCGGCCCGCTCCTCCGAGCCGACGCAGACCACCGCCCGCCAGCCGCGCTGCAGCGTCCGGTCGAGCAGCACCGGCAGGGTCTGCTCGAACGTCCGCGCGGTCAGGTGATAGAACCGGATCTCGGCCATCAGCTCAGGCTTCCAGCAAACGAGACAGGTGTCCCCTTGCTGTCATGCCCGGGCTTGACCCGGGCATCCAGAGATTGTCGGCATCTTCTGGATTGCCGGGTCAAGCCCGGCAATGACACATAAGACAAGGCCATAATCCCGATCGCTTCAGCCTTCGTAATTATCGGTCACGAAGCGGTCCAGCAGCCGCACGCCGAAGGCGGTGGCGCCCTTCGGCACGGTCGGCGTGTCCTTGCCGGACCAGGTGGTGCCGGCGATGTCGAGATGGGCCCAGGGCACCTTGTTGACGAAGCGCTGCAGGAACTGGGCGCCGATGATCGACCCGGCGTCGCGGCTGCCGGTGATGTTCTTCATGTCGGCGATGTCGCTGTCGATCTGCTTGTCATAGGCGTCGCCCAGCGGCAGGCGCCACAGCTTCTCTTCGACCGCCTTGCCGGCGGCGGCCAGCTTCTCGGCCAGCGCGTCGTCGTTCGAGAACAGACCGGCATGGTCGGTGCCCAGCGCGATGATCACCGCGCCGGTCAGGGTGGCCAGGTTGACCATCGCCTTCGGCTTGAACCGGTCCTGCGTGTACCAGAGCGCATCGGCCAGCACGAGCCGGCCCTCGGCGTCGGTGTTCCAGACCTCGATGGTCTGGCCGGACATCGAGGTGACGATGTCGCCCGGCCGCTGCGCGTCGCCCGACGGCATGTTCTCGACCAGGCCCAGCACGCCGACGGCGTTGACCTTGGCCTTGCGCAGGGCCAGCGCCTTGAACAGGCCGGTGACCACGCCGGCGCCGCCCATGTCCCACTTCATGTCCCACATGCCCTGGCCGGGCTTCAGCGAGATGCCGCCGGTGTCGAAGGTGACGCCCTTGCCGACAAAGGCGATCGGCGCCTCGCCCTTGCGCTTGCCGCCGGCGCCCTTCCACTGCAGCACCACCAGCTGGCTCTCACGCGTCGAGCCCTGGCCGACACCGAGCAGCGCGCCCATGCCCAGCTTGCGCATCTGCTTCTCGCCCAGGATCTCGACCTCGACGCCGAGATCCGCCAGCTCCTTGGCCTTGGCGGCGAAGCTCTCCGGATACAGGATGTTGGCCGGCTCGGACACCAGCTCGCGGGTCAGGAACACGCCCTGGGCGACGGCGTCGGTACGGGCGAAAGCCTTCTTCGCCGCCGCGGCGTCGCTGGTCTGGACGACCAGGGTCTTCAGGCTGGGCTTCGCCTCGGCCTTCTCCTTGGTGCGGTAGCGTTCGAAGCGCCAGGCGCGCAGCCGGGCGCCGAAGGCGAACTCGGCGGCCGCCGCGCCGGCGCCATGGCCGGCCAGGACGATGCCTTCGAACTGTGCCGTGGCGGAGCCGACGCCGGCATGGTTCAGGAGCGCGGCAACCGCGCCGCCCGCCCGCTGCAGCCGGACCGCGTCGACATCCTCCGGCTTGCCGAGGCCGAACAGCACGATCTGGTCGAAGCCGGCGATGCCGTACAGCGCCAGCGTCTCGTCGCGGCCGCCCTTGAACTTCGGCGCGCCCTTCAGCGCCCGCGACAGGGCGCCCTTCGAGCGCCGGTCGACCGCGCCGGCGGCGTTCGACAACACACCGTCGGCGAACACGCCGAGCACCAGGGCGCCGGCTTCCACGGAAGCGGGCGGAGCGAAGGAGATCTGCATCTTGTCGTCTTCCGGGCGATTTCCGATGACCGCGGCCAAGGCGGCGGAACCCGCACCGTAACAGCGGGTTTCACAATCGTCACCCGGCGAAAATGGCCCGCCGCCCGGCTGCGACCTCGTTGGAGGTCGCGGCGGCGCGCGGTCTGAGGTAGAAGATCCGCCCGACCCGTTTCCTCGGCACTGCAGGCCAGCCGCACCCGATGCTCCGTTCTCCCACTCTCTACGCCTATATCGTGCGGCAGTTCCTGTTCTGGTTCCTGGCCGTGCTGCTGGTGCTGAGCAGCGTGATCGCGGTGTTCGAATTCGTCGAGTTCGTCCGCCAGGTCAGTTCGATCCCCGACCTGCCGGTCAGCCTGGCCTTCACCCTCGCCGCCTTCAAGCTGCCCAGCGATGTCGAGATCCTGTTCCACTTCGCCGTGCTGATCGCGGCGATGGTAACCTTCTGGCGCATGACCCGCAGCCGGGAGCTGGTGGTGGCGCGTGCCGCCGGCCTGTCGGCCTGGCAGTTCCTGGCGCCGGTGATCGCCGCGGCGATGGTGCTGGGGGTGGTCAAGATCACGGTCGTCAACCCGATCTCGGCGGCGATGTACAGCCGCTTCGAGCGCCTGGACCTCGACTTTCTCGGCGGCACCGGCGACGTGATGAAGGTGGCCAAGACCGGCTTCTGGCTGCGCCAGAAGGACGAGGGCGAGATCGTCGTCATCCACGCCGAGAAGGTGAGCAGCAATGGCGACGAGCTGCAGAATGCGATGTTCCTGCTGCTGAACCCGGACGAGACCTATCGCGGCCGGATCGACGCCGCCAGCGCCCATCTGCAGGACGGCAAATGGGTGATCAACGATGCCTGGGTGATGAACGGCGAGCAGCCGGCCCAGCATGTCGACACCACCTCGATCCCCAGCAGCCTGACGCGGAACAGCATCCAGGAACGCTTCGCCTCGCAGCAGACCATCTCCTTCTGGGACCTGCCGGACTATATCCGCAACCTCGAGGCCACCGGCTTCTCCTCGACCCGCTACCGCATCGCCTACCAGTCGCTGCTGTCGCAACCCCTGCTGATGGCAGCGATGATCCTGGTCGCCGCGGCCTTCAGCCTGCGGCCCGGCCGGCGGGTCGACACCGTGCTGATGATCGTCGGCGCCATCGTTACCGGCTTCTCGATCTTCGTGCTCGGCGACATCGTGGCGGCGCTCGGACGGCAGGGGTCCCTGCCGGTGCCGATGGCCGCCTGGGCCACCTCCGGCGTCGCCCTCATGTTCGGCGTCGCCGTGCTGCTTCACCTCGAGGATGGCTGAGCCCGTCGTCGATCCGGCCGCTTTTGCCTTGAGTCGGCCAAAGTCACGTGCTGTATCTGCGCCTTTCAACTGCGAGGCCGTGTCGCCCTCATGATCCGTCGTCTGTCGGCCCCGATCATCGCCCTGGTCCTGGCCACCACTTCCCTCGCCGCCCCCTCCGCCATGGCGCAGACGCGCCCGGCCCCGGCCTCCGCCGTCGGCACGATCGCCGCGGTGGTCAATGACGACGCGATCACCGTGGCCGACCTGCAGATGCGCCTGCGGCTGGCATTGATGAGCAGCGGCCTGCCGGCGACGCCGGAGAACCAGCAGCGGCTGCTGCCCCAGGTGCTGCGCCTGCTGATCGACGAGAAGCTGCAGGGGCAGGAGGCCAAGCGCGCCGGCATCGCCGTTCCGGCCCAGGATGTGGACAAGGCGCTGGCCGCGATCGCCGGCCAGAACCACATGAGCACGCAGCAGCTGTTCACCATGTTGAAGGGCACCGGGGTGCCGCAGGCAGCGCTCGAGGACCAGGTGCGGTCGCAGCTCGCCTGGCGCCAGCTGGTGCAGCGCCGCTTCGTCTCCCAGGTCGAGGTCTCGGACACCCAGGTCGACGAGGTGGTGGAGCGGCTGAAGGCCAACCAGGGCAAGCCGCAATATCTCGTCGCCTCGATCTTCCTCGCGGTCGACCAGGACGCGGGCGAAGCCCAGGTCAAGACGCTGGCCGACCGGCTGGTCTCGGAAATCCGCCGCGGCGCCCCCTTCCCGGCCGTGGCGCGCCAGTTCAGCCAGGCTGCCGGCGCCCAGACCGGCGGCGACATGGGCTGGGTCCTGGCCGGGCAGCTGGAGCCCGCGCTCGACCAGGTTCTCGGCACCATGCAGCAGGGTCAGGTGTCGGATCCGATCCGCACCCTCGGCGGCTACAATATCCTGCTGCTGCGCGACAAGCGGACGGTCAATGCCGCCACCGCGACCGGCGTCAAGGTCCGGCTGAACCAGATCGTCGTCCCGGTGCCGGCGACCGCGCCGGCCAATCGGGTGCAGACCGTGGTGGCGCAGATGCGCAACGACTTCAACGGGGTGAATGGGTGCGAGGCCTTCCGCGCCAAGGCCAAGGAACTCGGCGTGACCGCGAATCCCGATCTGGGTGACGTCCTGCTCAGCCGCCTGCCCGACGGGATGCGCCAGGTGGCCAGCGCTCTGCCCGACGGCCAGGTCAGCACGCCCATCCGTGGGCCGGACGGCGTCGCGGTGATGATGATCTGCTCGCGCCAGGATGCCGGCGGCGACGGCGTCGACCGCGACCAGATCCGCTCCGGGCTGGCCGAGCAGAAGCTGGATATGATGCAGCGCCGGCTGCTGCGCGACCTGCGCGGCAACGCCTATATCGACATTCGGCTGGGCCGCTGACCCTGTCCGGAGACGCCGTCCGCGACGCGATCGCCGCCCTGCCGCCGCTGCGCGATGTGATCGCGCGGCACGACCTGGCGGCGAAGAAGTCGCTCGGCCAGAACTTCCTGCTCGACCTCAACGTCACCGCCCGGATCGTCCGCGAGGCCGGCGATCTGGCCGGTGCGCATGCGGTCGAGATCGGGCCGGGCCCCGGCGGCCTGACCCGCGCGCTGTTGGCATCCGACGCCGAGAGCGTCACCGTGGTCGAGCGCGATCGGCGCTTCCGGCCGGCGCTGGAGGAGCTGGCGGCGGTGGCCGGCGACCGGCTGCGGATCGTCGAGGCCGATGCGCTGCAGACGGACATCCCGGCCCTGGTGCCCGCGCCGCGGGCGGTCATCGCCAACTTGCCCTACAACGTGGCGACGCCGCTGCTGATCGGCTGGCTGCGCCGGATCGACGAGTTCCGGTCGCTGACGCTGATGTTCCAGAAGGAGGTGGCGGACCGGCTGGTGGCCGAACCACGCAGCGGCGCCTATGGCCGGTTGTCGGTGATCGCCCAATGGCGGGCCGAGGTCGATCCGCTGCTGACCCTACCGGCCCGCGCCTTTACGCCACCGCCCAAGGTCGACTCGACCGTCGTACGCCTGCGCCCCCGCCAAAACCGCGAGGACGTTCCTTTCGCGGTCATGGAGACGGTGACGGCCGCCGCCTTCGGCCAGCGCCGGAAGATGCTGCGCGCCAGCCTGCGCAGCCTGGGCGACGCCGAGGCGCTGCTGGCCGAGGCTGGCCTGCCGCCGACCGCCCGGGCCGAGGAGATCGATATCGCCGGCTTCGTCCGCCTGGCGCGGGCCGTGGCGGCCCGCCAAGCCCCCTGACTCCTTTAAGCGAGCACGGGTTCCTGAATCAGCTGCCGCAATTCGCGGCGTACATCTGATCGAGAGTCTTCATCTGCTGCTTGAGTTCCCAGCCGTCGGGCACGCTCCAGTCGAGGCAGGATTCGTACATGTTGATCAGTGTTCTTACATCGTCCATCGACGCCCGCAGCGCGGAGCATTGCTCGGTCCTGGGCGAATTCGCCTTGCTCCCCAGCACTTCGACGGTGCCTTGGATCTTCATCTCCTGAAGCTGGGTATAGGCGATGCAGGCTCCAAAAGCGGGCGATGTCGCCATCCAGCTCAGACCGATAGCAAGGGCAACGAGCTTCATGCGTCCTCCCGAGATCCGGCGGGGATATCACACCAGCGCACCCGGCCCGGCCTCGACAAGATGATATCGTTGTTACGGCGTCTAAAGCTTCTCCTGCAGCGCGCGGACGAAGTCCGGCAGGCCGGTCTGGCGGCTGCGGCGCAGCCGCTCCGCCGCCAGGATCGCCTGCACCTGGGCGATGCTGGCGTCGAGGTCCCGGTTGACGATGACGTAGTCGTATTCAGGCCAGTGGCTCATCTCGTCCGCCGCCTTGGCCATGCGGCCGGCGATCACCGCGTCGCTGTCCTGGGCGCGGGCGCGCAGCCGCTGCTCCAGCGCCTCCACCGTCGGCGGCAGCACGAAGACGCTGACCAGGTCGGTGCGGGCCTTCTGCGCCAGCTGCTGCGTGCCTTGCCAGTCGATATCGAAGATCACGTCGCGGCCGGCCGCCAGCGCCGCCTCGACCGGCGCGCGCGGCGTGCCGTAGCCGTTGCCGAAGACCTTGGCGTGCTCGAACAGCTCGTCCTTCGCAACCATGGCGTCATAAGCGGCCTGGTCGATGAAATGGTAATGCGTGCCGTCGATCTCGCCCGGCCGCTGAGCGCGGGTGGTGACCGAGACCGAGATGGTCAGATTCGGATCCTGCGCCAGCACGGCCCGGGTGATCGAGGTCTTCCCCGCCCCGGAGGGCGAGGACAGGACGAGCATGAGCCCGCGTCGGACGATTTCTGTGGTCATTCGATGTTCTGGATCTGCTCGCGGAACTGCTCGATTACGGCCTTGAGGTCGAGGCCGATCCGGGTCAGCGCTACATCCGCCGCCTTCGAGCACAGCGTGTTGGCTTCCCGGTTGAACTCCTGGCACAGGAAGTCGAGCCGGCGCCCGACGCCGCTGCCGGCGGCGAGCAGGCCGCGCGCCTGGCCGATATGGGCGTCGAGCCGGTCGAGCTCCTCGCGCACGTCGCTGCGGCCGACCAGCAGCGCCACCTCCTGCGCCAGCCGGTCCTCGGCCAGCGGCGGCCGCGCCTCGAGCAGCAGGTCGAGCTGGGCCTTGAGGCGTGCCTTCAGCGCCTCCGGCTGGGCCGCGGCGCAGGCCCGGGCCTGGCCGACGAGACCGGCGATCTGGTCGATCTGCGCGGCCAGGACGTCGCGCAGCCGGCCGCCCTCCTCCAGCCGCGCCGCCAGAAGCTCGTCCAGCAGCGGTGCGATCGCTGCTCCGGCCTCGGCTTCGACGGCGGCGTTCAGCTCGGCCGAAGCGGTGTCGCCGCTCTCGACCACGCCGCGGACGGCAAGCAGGGCGTCGATCTGGACCGGCGCGGTGTCGCCGTTGACCTCGCGCACCAGCGCGATCAGCTGGTCCAGCACCTCGCGGTTGATGCGCAGCTGCGGCGCCGTCTCGCTGCGGCCGATCGACAGGTTGAGGGTGACGTTGCCGCGGCGGAAGCGCTTGGCCAGCTCGACCCGCGCGACAGCCTCCAGCCGCTCGAAGCCGGCCGGGCTGCGCAGGCGCAGGTCGAGCGACTTGCCGTTGACGCTGCGCGCCTCCCACACCCAGGAGATGCCGCCGACGCCGCCCTCCCTGCGGGCGAAGCCGGTCATGCTGGAAAGCTGGGCCGAGGCGGTCATATCCTGAGTCATAGCGGGCTTATAGCGGATGATCGCGAGTGGGATATATCCCATTCCTTTGCCACCCCTAGGAAATAGCCTAACTCGCCAAGGGAGAAAGCCAGTGAGGCCGCCGGCCGCGATCCTGATCACCGGCGCCTCAAGCGGCCTCGGGGCCGCGCTGGCGAAGGCCTACGCCGCGCCCGGCGTCCGGCTGGTGCTGCTCGGGCGCGACGCGGCACGGCTGGAAGCGG
>NZ_JANX01000085.1 GCF_000767795.1 Inquilinus limosus MP06
GGCCGGTGGCGGCGGAGATCTGCTCGGCCGCCTCGTCCAGGGTCTCCTTGGCGGATTTCGAGCCGCCCTTCAGATAGGCCAGCAGGATGCCGTCGGCGATGTTGTCGGCCTCGGCGAAATACTGGGTGCCGCGGGCCGGCTTGATCTGCGACAGGGTGTTCAGCACCACCTCCCAGACCTTCTGCCCGCCCCAATAGGGCTGCGCCTGCTGGACATAGGGATCGTTGACCGCCTCCGGCAGGGTCGGCACCAGGCCCGAGGCCTTGAGCTGGGTGATCTGGCTGTCCGGCCGGCCGTTCGCGAAGTTGATGAAGGCCAGCGCCGCCTGCGGGTTCTTCGAGGAGGCCGGGATGGCGAGCGAGGAGCCGCCGATATTGGCGGCGCGGTTGCCGCCGGCGGTGAAGGCCGGCAGCGGGAACACGCCCCACTTGCCGCTCAGCTCCGGCGCGTTGCCGCGGACCGAGCCCTCATACCAGGCGCCGTAGACCGAGCTGGCCAGCCGGTTGGCCTTGATCGCCTGCAGGCTGCCGTCCCAGTCGCCCTCCATGAACAGGCCGGCATCGCCGATCTTCTTCACCGTCTCCAGCGCCTGGACGCATCCGGGCTGGGCGATGGTGACGGTCTCGCCCGTCTCGTCGAAATAGGCGCAGCCGGCCTGGTTGGCCAGGATGCGGAACCAGGTGGTGCTGGTACCGCCGCTGTTGGTCGACAGGAACTTCACGTCGGCGCCGGCCTTGGCCTGGACGGCCTTGCCGGCGGCGATGAAGTCGTCCCAGGTGGCGATCTTCTCCGGGTCGACGCCCGCGGCCTGATACATGTCGCGGCGGTAGAACACCACGGCCGGGCCGGAATCCCAGGGCATGGCGTAGATCTTGTCGCCGACGGTCAGCTCCGCCAGCTTGAATTTCGGGAATTTGGCGAGGAGGTCGGCCTCTTTCGCGTCGAGCGACTTCAGGTCCAGGAAGCAGTCCGGGAAGCGGGCCCAGAACACCTCGGATTCGTGGTTCTCGACCGAATAGACGTCCGGCATGTTGATGCCGCCGGCGGAGCAGCCGGCCAGGCCGCGGTCATAGACGGGCTGGTTGCCCAGGTCCTCGACCGTCACCTTGACGTTCGGATAGGCCTTGTTGAAGTCGGGCACCACGGCCTTCAGCGCCGTCGCCGCGACGTTCCAGCTCCAGACCGTGATCTCGCCCTTCACGTCCGACTGCGCCATCGCCGGCGCCGTCAGGGCCAAGACGGCCGCGCCGGCCAAGCCGAACATCATGCCGGCGATCCTGCCAAGTCCACTCATCAGGGTCCTCCCTCGTCTCGTGTTCGGTCCGACGGGCGGGTCCTGCGGGTGGCGGACCCCTCTTCGCGGAGCTTACCGTCGCCGTGCGGGGGGAGTATGAATCGGTGGTTTCCGCATGTCGTCCCGGTCGGGGACGAATTCTTCCGGGATCCTAAGGTCGCCGATGAGCCGAGCCCAGACCGCGCGCATACCGAGGCTGCCGGGCCATTCCGAGCGCGCCGTCAGCGCCGACGCGCGGCGCGAGGTGCTGGTGATGCGGCGGGCGCACCAGCACAGCCAGATCGAGCTGAACCTGATGCTGGCCGGCGCCGCGACCTACCTGTTCAACGGCAGGCGGGTGACGATCGGGGCCGGCGACTTCGTGTTCTTCTGGGGCGCCATCCCGCACCAGACGATCGAGGTATCCAGCCCGGCCAGCTTCGTCTGCCTGTACCTGCCGATCGAGATGTTCCTCAGCGCCGCGCTGGGGCCGCGGCTGAAGAGCGCGGTGCTGGGCGGCGGCCTGATCGGCGATCGCGCGCCGCTGCCCTTCGACGCCGCGCAGTTCGAGCACTGGCACGGCGAGCTGAACCGGGGCGACGAGCGCATCACCGCTTTGGTGCGGCAGGAGATCGAGCAGCGGCTGCGGCGCAGCGACCTGTGCGGCTGGGAGGTGCTGAGCGACACCGGCGACGGCGCCGCGGCCGCCGAGGGCCGGCACGCCAAGGTCTGGGCCATGGCCGGCTTCATCGCCGCCCATGCCGGCGATCCGATCTCGGTCGCCGACGTCGCCGCCTCGGTGTGCCTGCACCCGAACTACGCGATGGCGATCTTCCGCGAGGCGCTGGGCATGAGCATCGGCGGCTACCTGACGCGCCAGCGCCTCTATGTGGCCCAGGCGCTGCTGCTGTCGACCGACACCGACATCGTCACCATCGCCTTCGAGGCCGGCTTCGGCTCGGTGTCGCGCTTCTACGAGGCCTTCGGCCGCCACTTCGCCATGCCGCCGAGGCAGTACCGCATGCTCTATCGCGGCGGGTGAGTGGCCTACAGCCCGTCGCCGAGGCTCCAATGGCTGCCCCAGCGCGGGTCGGCGTCGTCGCGGACGTCCTGGAAGCGGATGTCGGCCGACAGGCGCATGGTACCGTCCGGGTCGTCGTTCCGGGTCGCGGCGTGGATCATATAGGGGCTGTGCAGCACCACGTCGCCGGCGGCGTAGTTCGCGGCCAGCCAGCGTGTGCCGAAGCGCTCCGCCATCGCCGGCAGGTCCTTCGAGATCCAGCCGGTCTCGGTCATGTTGCGGTTGTAGGCGCTGATCCGCTCCTCCGGCGACAGCCCGGCGTTCCTGCGGCTGAACTCGGCCTCCATCTCCCGGCCCAGCCGGTGCGAGCCTTCCAGGTAGAGGAGCCCGCCCATCCGCACCGGCACGTCGCCGATCGGGATCCAGGCGGTGACCAGCCGGTCGGTGCCGGCGCGGAGGTAGATCAGGTCGTAATGCGCGCCGGTCGAGGCCGGGTCGCCGGGCCGGGTGAAGCGCAGGATCTTGCGCCGGTGCAGGGTGGAGGTGCCGCCGATCAGCCGGTCGATGAAGCGCCACAGCTCCGGCATCAGGCAGAAGGATTCGAAGGCGGCGGAGCGCACCAGCTCCATCAGCCGGCCGCGCGACGCGGGGTCGGCCGGGCGATCGGAGGCCTTGCCTTCGACCGGATCGGAGCCTTCGGCCAGCAGGCCGAACTCGGCGAACTGCGCGAAGACGTGACGGCGGAACTCCAGCACCGCCGCGCGCGGCAGCAGCGACCGCAGCCAGAGATAACCCCCGGAGTCGTAGCGCGAGCGCAGGGTGGCGAGGTCCTCCGCCGGATCGCTCGGCGCCAGCCAGCCCAGACGCGCCGGGCTGCAATCGAGATCATGGCCGTTCGACGACAGAGCGGACGGCAGAACGTCCATCTTCTCCTCCCATCGCGGATGCGCCTTGGAGCGCTTGGCGGCCATCATGCGCCCGGCGGTCCGGAATGTCGTCGCGTCGCGGCGGCTTTTCCTCCGGAATCCTCAGGTCGAGCCCGTGCGGCGAGGAGTCTGGCGCCGACAGAAAAATCCATTTAATATCAAATGGTTAAATGTAGTGCGCCACACTTCTTAGCCGAGGCTTGGAAAGGTATGGACGGATACGAGACGAAGCCGCCGGGCCGCCGGCGTCCTCGGGGCCGGGCGAGGCGCATCGGCTGATGGACCGCGCCTCGAAGGCCGCGCTGGCCAGCGTCTTCGTCGGGGCCCTGGTACTGGGCCTCAAATTCCTCGCCTGGTGGGTCACCGGCTCGGTCGCGCTCTATTCCGACGCGCTGGAGAGCATCATCAACGTCGTGGCGGCCGGGGCGGCCTTCATCGCGCTGCGGGTCTCGGCCCAGCCGGCGGACGCCAACCACCCCTACGGCCACACCAAGGCCGAATACTTCTCGGCCGTGTTCGAGGGGCTGCTGGTGGTGCTGGCGGCGCTGTCGATCCTGCGCGAGGCCTATGCCGGGCTGCTGGACCCCCAGCCGCTCGACGCGCCGGCGCTGGGCCTGGCGATCAACGCCGTGGCCTCAGCGATCAACGCGGTCTGGGGCTGGACCCTGCTGCGCTGGGGCCGGCGATACCGCGCCCCGGCGCTGGTGGCCGACGGCAAGCATGTGCTGACCGACGTCTACACCTCCGGCGGGGTGCTGGTCGGCGTCGCGCTGGTGGCCCTGACCGGCTGGCTGATCCTCGACCCGATCCTGGCCGCCATCGTGGCGCTGAACATCCTGTGGTCCGGCTACGCCATGATCCGGGATTCGGTCGGCGGGCTGATGGACGAGGCGGTGCCGGACGAAACGCTGGCGCGCATCCGCGAGGCCATCGCGGCCAATGGCGGCGGCGCGCTGGAGGCCCATGACGTGCGCACCCGGCATGCCGGGCGGCTGACCTTCATCGACTTCCACCTGGTGGTGCCGGGCGCGATGACCGTGTCCGAGGCGCACGACATCTGCGACCGGATCGAGGCGACGCTCAAGCGCGACATCGGCGCCGACACCATCATCGGCATCCATGTCGAGCCGGAGGAGAAGGCCAAGCATGTCGGCGTGGCCATCGCCCGGCACCGCGGAACGGGGACCTGGAGCGGGAATTGAGATCCGGTCATGTCGGGATCTGACGGGATGCCGAGCGTCTTCGCGTGGCCTCTCCTGCAGGCGAGATCGCTTGGAATTGCCAGCACCGTCATTGCGAGCGCAGCGAAGCAATCCAGGGGCCGGTGCGCACCGGCCCCTGGATTGCTTCGTCGGCTTCGCCTCCTCGCAATGACGGCGAGGGAATGATCATTGTGAAAAGGCCCCGCAAGCGGGAGAGGCAACGGGTTATCGCCCTATTGCGATCAGCTGAGCTGACGCAATCTCATCCTGCTCTAGCTGCCGGCGGCGGTGACCAGCACCTCGACCGTGCCGACGCCGTCGAACTCGGCCTGGGCCCGGTCGCCCGGCTTCACCACATGGACGCCGGTGGTCATGCCGGTCAGCACCCAGCTGCCGGCCGGCAGGTCGCGGCCGCGGCGGCCGAGATGCTCGGCCAGGAAGGCGAGGGAG
This sequence comes from Inquilinus limosus MP06, assembly GCF_000767795.1. Lineage (GTDB taxonomy): Bacteria > Pseudomonadota > Alphaproteobacteria > DSM-16000 > Inquilinaceae > Inquilinus > Inquilinus limosus_E. The sequence continues at coordinate 4,873 of NZ_JANX01000085.1, forward strand.
GCGATCGGCCCGCCGGCGACGCGGGCGGCGCTGCCCTCGCCCACCACCGCGCCGCCGACCCGCATCCGTACCGTCCGGTCCGACGGCTGGCGGCTGTCCCAATCCGGGATCTCGGGGCCCAGCACCAGCCCGGCATTGTTGCCGAAATCGCTGGCCACGGCGCCGGGACCGAGGTCGTTCAGCGTCGCCAGCGGGCTGCCGGCGATCTCCATCCCGGCATGGACCGCCGCCACGAAGGGTCGCACCTCCTCGACCGTGCGCGGCCGGGCCTCGGCCTGGATGTCCCGGCCGATCCGCAGCACGAACTCGGCCTCCACCGCGCCGAAGCCGCCGGGGATCACCGGCGTCTCCACCCGGCCGTTGCGGGCGTCATGGAGGTTGCGGGCGAAGACCGGCCCGGCCAGGCGCGGCGCGTCGTAGCGCGGGCGCCAGGTCTCGGCGATGCCGGCCACCTTCCAGCCGACCAGCGTGTCGGTCCACAGCCCCATCGCCGCCTCCTGCACCGCATAGGCGGTGGGCAGGTCGGGTGGCAGCGTGCCGGGATAATCCGGCAGGGAACGGCCGGCACGGCGGGCTTCGGTGAAGGCGGTGGCCAGGTCGCGGCTCGAACTCATGGCAGGCTCCCCCAGGGCGTTTGCATTCTTGTGTATGGTAGTATGGGCTGATATGCAAGGCACCCAACGGCCTCGGGATCCCGCGTGAAGATAGACCCTGCCCAGAGCTTCGAATCCGTGGCGCGCCGGCTGGAGCGCGAGCTGCGCCGCGCCATCGTGGCGCTGGAGCTGGCGCCGGGGGCCAGGCTGTCGGAGCAGGAGATTGCCCAGCGCTACGGCGTGTCGCGCCAGCCGGTGCGCGAGGCGCTGATCGCCCTGGCCAAGACCCGGCTGGTCGAGGTGCAGCCCCAGCGCGGCACCGTGGTGGTGAAGCTGTCGGTGCGGCGCATGGCCGAGGCCCGCTTCGTCCGCGAATCGGTCGAGGTGGCGCTGGTGCGGCGTGCCTGCGAGGGCTTCGACCGGTCCAGCCGCGAGCGCATCGACGACCTGCTGGACGCTCAGGCCAAGGCGGCGTCGCGCGGCAACCACCACGACTTCCAGCGCGCCGACGAGCTGTTCCACATCGCCATCGCCGAGGGGGCCGGCTGCGGCATGGCCTGGATGGCGGTGGAGGACCTCAAGGCGCATATGGACCGGATCTGCACCCTGACGCTGCCGGGCCCCGAGGCGATGCTGCCGCTGATCGACCAGCACCGCGCCATCATGGCCGCGATCGACGCCCGCGACCCCGACGCGGCGGAGCGGGCGATGCGCACCCATCTCACCGAGATCCTGCGCGCGTTGCCGCGGATCGAGGCCGAGCATCCCGAACTGTTCGACGAGCCCGACCCGGGCCGGACCCGATAACGCGACCGCGATAGATACGAGGACAGCATGAGCGAGACCCCGACCACCCGCCAGGCGGTGCATTACGAGCAGGCCGAGATGCTCGACGGCGACGATCTGCGCCGGCATTTCCTGATCGAGCAGCTGATGGTCCCGGGGCGGCTGATCGCCACCTACACCCATTACGACCGCATGCTGGTGGCGGGCGCGGTGCCGACCGGCGCGCCGCTGGCGGTGGGCGAGGACCTGGCGAAGCTGGTCGGCAGCGCCACGCTCTTGGAGCGGCGAGAGCTCGGCCTGATCAATGTCGGCGGCGCCGGCCGCGTCACCGCCGACGGCACGGTCTACGAGGTCGGGCCGCAGGACGCGCTGTATCTCGGCCGCGGCATCGCCGCGATCACCTTCGCCAGCGTCGACCCGGCCGATCCGGCGAAGTTCTACATCAACTCCTCGCCGGCCCATGCCGCGCACCCGTCGCGGCTGGTCACCAGGAGCCAAGCCATCGTCAAGGAGCTCGGCGCGCCCGAGACCAGCAACCGCCGCACCCTGTCGCAATACCTGCATCCGGAGGTGCTGCCGACCTGCCAGCTGCTGATGGGGCTGACCCGCCTGCACAGCGGCAGCGTCTGGAACACCATGCCGGCGCACACCCATGACCGCCGGATGGAGGCGTATTTCTACTTCGAGCTGCCGGCCGACGCGGTGGTGATGCATTTCATGGGCCGGCCGGAGGCGACGCGCCACCTGGTGGTGCGCAACGAGCAGGCGGTGCTGTCGCCGCCCTGGTCGATCCATTGCGGCGCCGGCACCGCCGCCTATGCCTTCATCTGGAGCATGGCCGGCGACAACCAGGCCTTCACCGACATGGACTTCGTCGCCATGGGCGACCTGCTGTGAGCAGTGGCCTGTTCGACCTCAGCGGCAAGACCGCGCTGGTCACCGGCGCCCGCACCGGCCTCGGCCAGGGCATCGCCCTGGCCCTGGCGGAGGCCGGGGCCGACATCGCCGGCCTCGGCTCCCGCCCGATGCCGGACACGGCGGCGGCGGTGGCCGGCACCGGCCGCCGCTTCGTCGAGGTGGTGCGCGACCTCGAAGACTCCTCGGGCCTCGACGCCGTGGTGGCGGACATCGTCGGCCGGCTCGGCCGGATCGACATCCTGGTCAACAATGCCGGCATCATCCGCCGCGCCGATCTGCTGGAGTTCAGCGAGGCCGACTGGGACGCGGTGATGTCGGTCAATCTGAAGAGCGCCTTCTTCCTGACCCAGGCGGTGGCCCGGCACATGGTGGGGCAGGGCATCGCCGGGCGGATCATCCATGTCGCCTCGCTGCTGTCATTCCAGGGCGGCATCCGCGTCTCCTCCTACACCGCCAGCAAGCACGGCCTGGCCGGGCTGACCCGCGGCATGGCCAACGAGCTGGCGCCGAAGGGCATCACGGTCAACGCCATCGCCCCCGGCTACATGGAGACCGACAACACCGAGGCGCTGCGCGCCGACCCGGTGCGGACCCGGCAGATCCTCGACCGCATCCCGGCCGGCCGCTGGGGCGTGCCGCAGGACCTGGCGACGGCGGCGCTGTTCTTCGCCTCGCCGCACAGCGGCTACGTCACCGGCACGGTGCTGCCGGTCGATGGCGGCTGGATGGCGCGCTGAATTTTCTGGTTGGATTTGTGCTGAATTTTCGCCATAATGGGTTATTCAATCGAATAAGATTGAAACTATATTTCTGTTCGTTTTATCATCGCTGATGCCGGTTTCGAGCCCTCACGTCGATGGCGCGGAACCGGCATCAGGCGTTTGAAACATGTCGATTTCATTTTTCAGGAGCATTTCGGAATGGAAGCTTTTCTCGCCACGATCATGGGCTGGGCCCCGAATTTCGCGCCCCGCGGCTGGGCCTTCTGCGGGGGCCAGATTCTGGCGATCTCGCAGAACACGGCGTTGTTCAGCCTGCTCGGCACCACCTATGGCGGCGACGGGCAGACCACCTTCGCGCTGCCCAACCTGTTCAGCCGGTTCCCGATCGGCGCCGGCCAGGGCCCGGGTCTGAGCAACTACGTCCTCGGCCAGATGGCCGGTACCGAGAGCACCACGCTGACCACCAATAACCTGCCGGCGCATGTCCATGACGGGTCGACGCTGGCGGCGGTCCAGTCGGTCGCGACCACCACCGGCAACACCGTCCAGACGGCGGCGACCGAGACCTCGATCCTGGGCGCGCCGAACTTCACGGATCCGGGCACCGGCGGGCCGGTCGATGTCAACACCTTCGCCAACAACACCGCCAGCCCCGTGGTCAACCTGAAGCTCTCGGTCAGCGGCACCACCGGCCCGGCCGGCAACACCCAGCCCTTCTCGATCATGCCGCCCTATCTGGCGATCAACTGGATCATCGCGCTGGAAGGCATCTATCCGTCGCGCAGCTGAGGGGGCGCCGCGATGCTCGCCGAGCTCAGCTTCGACGACTTCAAGGACCACACCGGCCGGACCTTCGTGGTCGAGGGGCCGGGCGGCCGGGTGGAGGCGACGCTGGTCGCCGTCCGCCTTTCGCCTTACGGGTCGCCGGGGCTGCTGCGGCGGCACCCCTTCGCGATCCTGTTCACGGCGCCGCCGACACCGGATCTGGGCGCGCAGGTCTATAACATCCGGCACCCGTCCAGGGGGCTGATGGAAGGCGTCCTCATCAGCCCCGTGGTGCCGGCGGCGGCGGACCTGCCGAAGGCCCAGGGCCTTCGCTTCTACGAGGCGGTGTTCGCCTGACCTCGGTGCGGCGGCGCGGGGCGGCGGTCATGCCGCCTCCTGCGCCGCCGCGGCGTCGAGATGGATCTCCGGGTGCCGGCAGCGGTGCAGGATGGTGGCCGGCCAGTCGGGATCGAAATCCCGGCTTTCCAGCAGCCGCCGCGCCGCCTGGCGCTTGTGGGCGCCGTGCAGGATCATCAGCGCCGCCCGCGACAGGCCGGCGATGGTGCCGAGGCCGACGGAGACGCCGCAGTGCGGCACCTCGGCGATGGCGGCGAAGCCCGGGAAGGTCGCCATGTTGTCGCGCCGCGTCTCCTCCGCCAGCGCGACGATGCCGGTGCCGGCCTCGGCCGAACTGCCCGGCGGGTTGAAGGCGACATGGCCGTCGCTGGCGCCGCTGGCCAGCAGGAACAGGTCGATGCCGCCGGCGTCGCGGATGCGCCGGTCATAGGCCTCGGGATCGGCCGGGGACGGGCACCACACGCCCGCCGCCGGCAGCTGGCGCGGCGCCGGCAGCTTCGCGTTCACGACCGCGCGGATCTCCTGCTCGGCGAAGCGGCGGCAGCTGTAATGCGCCCGCGGGTCGCACAGCGCCGGATGTCCCGGCTCCTTGCCCGGCCCCTCGACCAGGTACTCGTCCATCATCACCAGGACCAGCCCGGACAGGTCGAAGCGGGTCATCCCGGCCATGGCCCCGAGCGCGGCATAGACCGGCACGGCCGTGCGGCCGGCCGGGCAGCCCAGCAGATAGGGCCGGTTCTCCTCCGCCGCGCGCTCGATCCCGCCCAGGATGCGCTGGGCGATGGCGCGGCCCAGAAGCTCCGGCGTCGGATGCACGGTGACCGGGATGGCGATGGTGGATCGCATCGTGGGTCCTGGGGCGGGGCCTGACGGCCGACCGGATGGAGTGTGCCGGGGCCGGCCGCGCGGCGCAATCGCGGCCGGTCATTCAGCAGCCCTGGCGCTGAATATGATCTGATCTTTCCGTTGGAACGCTGAAACCGGCGGGTCTAGGACTGATCCACCCCGACAAGAGAGAGGTGCGTCATGGAATACCGTCTGCTCGGCCGCTCCGGCCTCAAGGTCTCCACCATCACCCTCGGCACCATGACCATGGGCGGGAAGGGCAACTTCGCCAAGGTCGGCAATGCCGGCGTGGGCGAGGCACGGCGCCAGATCGACCTGTGCCTCGACGCCGGCGTCAACCTGATCGACACCGCCGATGTCTACTCCACCGGCGGGTCGGAGGAGATCATCGGCGAGGTGCTGGGCGGCAAGCGGAAGAACGGCGTGCTGATCGCCACCAAGGCGCGCTTCCCGATGGGCGACGGCCCGAACGACCGCGGCCTGTCGCGCCACCACCTGATCGAGGCCTGCGAGGCCAGCCTGAAGCGCCTGCGCACCGACGTGATCGACCTGTACCAGGTGCATCAGTGGGACGGGCAGACGCCGCTGGAGGAGACGATCGACGCGCTCGACACCCTCGTCCGCCAGGGCAAGGTCCGCTACATCGGCGCCTCGAACTACTCCGGCTGGCACCTGATGAAGGCGCTCGGCGTCAGCGACCGCGCCCATCGCCAGCGCTTCGTCAGCCAGCAGATCCACTACACGTTGGAGGCGCGCGAGGCGGAGTACGAGCTGGTGCCGGTGTCGATCGACCAGGGCCTCGGCATCCTGGTGTGGAGCCCGCTGGCCGGCGGCCTCCTCTCCGGCAAGCACCGCCGCGGCGTGACGCCGGAGGGCACGCGCCAGCTGGCCGGCTGGGACGAGCCGCCGATCCGCGACGAGGACCGGCTGTGGGCCATCGTCGACGCGCTGGTGGCGATCGCGGAAACGCGCGGCGTCTCCGGCGCCCAGGTGGCGCTGGCCTGGCTGCTGGGCCGGCCGGCGGTGACGTCGGTGATCATCGGCGGCCGCACCGAGGCGCAGCTGCAGGACAACCTCGCCGCCGCCGAGCTGGTGCTGACGGCGGAGGAGTGGGCGATCCTGGACAAGGTCAGCGCGCCGCCGGTGCTGTATCCCTACTGGCACCAGTTGCGCACCGCCAAGGACCGGCTCGGCCCCGCCGACCTGTCCCTGCTGGGCCCGCATCTCTGATCAGGCTGGGGATTGTCGGCGCAAACGGAAATCCCCAACCGTCATTGCTTCGCTGCGCTCGCAATGACGGCGCTGAGTATTTTTCCGATCAGTTCTGCTGTCAGAAGCTTCACGCCACCGCCGGCCGTGCCGCGGTGGCGGGCTCGCGCAGCCAGCGCTGGCCCAGCAGGGCGATGGCCAGCGCCGTCGTCCCGGCCGCGACCGACACCCAGAACCCGGCCGGCGCGCCGAAGCCGTCGATGATCCGGCCGGAGATCGAGGAGCCGACGGCCATGCCGATGCCGACCCCGGTCATCGCCCAGGTGATGCCCTCGGTCAGCTGCGACGGCGGCACCAGCCGCTCGATCAGCCCCATGGCGGTGATCACGGTGGGCGAGACGGCGGCGCCGGCCAGGAACAGCACCAGCGCCAGCGCCGGGATGCTGTCGACCACCAGCAGGGGCAGGGTGGTCAGCGCCGCCAGGCCGATCGCCAGGACGAACTGGACCGCCAGCGGCAGCCGCGGCTTGATCGCGCCGAACACCAGCCCGACCAGCAGCGAGCCGAGGGCGTAGGCCGCCAGCACCAGGCTGGCGGCGGCGGTGGCGCCATGCGCCTCGGCGAAGGCCACGGCGGTCACCTCGGCGGTGCCGAAGATGGCGCCGACCGCGACCATGGTCAGCGCGATCACCCTGATCGCGCCGAGCCGGATGACGGAGCGGCCGCGCCCGGCCTCCGGCGCGTGCACCGGCGGCTCGGTCGCCTTCAGCCGGGTGAACAGGGCGACGCCGGTGGCCAGCAGCACCGTGGCGACCAGCGGCCCGGCCTCCGGCACCACCGCGACGCTCAGCCCGATCGCCACCACCGGGCCGGTCATGAAGATCAGCTCGTCGACCACGGATTCGAAGGCGAAGGCGGTGCGCAGCTGCGGCGTGTCGCGGTACAGCTCGGTCCAGCGCGCCCGCACGAAGGCGGTCATGCTCGGCATGGCGCCGGCGCCGATGGCGAACAGGAACAGCGTCCAGTCCGGCGCGCCGAACCGCGTCGCCAGCATCAGCCCGGCCATCGCCGCCACGGTGACGGCGGTGGCCGGGATCGCCACGCGGCGCTGGCCGTGCCGGTCGACCAGCCGCGAGACCTGCGGCGCGATCAGCGCGTTCGACAGGGCGAAGGTGGCGGAGACGGCGCCGGCCAGCGCGTATTCGCCGCGGGCCTGCGACAGCATGGTGACGATGCCCAGCGTCATCATCGCCAGCGGCAGCCGGGCGACGAAGCCGGCGGCCGAGAAGGCTTTGGCGCCGGGCGCCCGGAAGATCTCGGCATAGGGGTTGGGCATGGCGGGTCTCCGCTGCGGCCGACATCACATACCATACGGCCACTTGCATACGCACCGTATGTGAAGCAGATAATGGCATGCGCGGCGCATGTCAATTGGCATACGTAGCGTATGTGAAAGGAGAGGCATGGCCCACCGGCCCCGCAGCGAGATGATCGCCGAGACCCGCGCCAAGCTGCTGGCGGCGGCCCGGCACGCCTTCGGCACCCAGGGCTACGCGGCCGCGTCGATGGATGATTTCACCGCCGGGGCCGGGCTGACCCGCGGCGCCCTCTACCACCATTTCGGCGACAAGAAGGGCCTGCTGCGCGTGGTGATCGCCGAGATCGACGCCGAGATGAACGCCCGGCTGCAGCAGGTCTCGCGCCGGGCCCCGGACCCCTGGCGGGCCTTCGTCGCCGAATGCACCGCCTATCTCGAGATGGCGGTGGAGCCGGAGATCCGGCGCATCGTGCTGCGCGACGGCCCGTCGGTGCTGGGCGATCCGTCGACCTGGGACGGCCAGTCCGCCTGCATCGCCTCGATGACCGGGGCGCTGCGCCGCCTGGCCGCGGACGGCACGATCCGCCCGGTCGACCCGGAGGCGACGGCGCGGCTGATCAACGGGGCGATGCTGCACGCCGCCCAGTGGATCGCCAACGCCCCCGACCCGGACGCCGCGTCCCGCTGCTCGGTGGCGGCGTTCGAGACGATGCTGTCCGGCCTGCTGACGGACCGCCCGGCGGCCGGCTGACGGACCGTTCCCGGCGACGAATGTCGCGGCGCGGCGTTGTTCCCTCGAGGCGATGGGAGGAAAGCCGGATGAGCGACTATCCCGTGCTGCGGCCGGAGCCGCGGGTCGACACCGACGGCACGCGGCTGCGCCAGGGCGGCTGCAGCTGCGGCGCGGTGCGCTTCACACTGCGCGGCGAGCCGCTGAGGGTCGGGATCTGCCACTGCACCGAATGCCGCAAGGCCACCGGGGCGGTGGCCATGGGCTATGCCGACTGGCCGAGCCGGGCCTTCACCGTGACCGGCGAGGTCCGCACCCATCGCGGCCGCAGCTTCTGCCCGGTCTGCGGCTCGCGCCTGTTCCACCCCGCCGAGGGCGAGGGCGTGGTCGAGATCCTGCTCGGCGCGCTGGACGACGCGCCGGGCGACCTGCGGCCGACCCGCGAGGGCTGGATCATCCGGCGCGAGCCCTGGCTGGCGCCGGTCGCCGGCGCCGGCCAGTTCGACCGCGACCCGGCGTGACCGCTACAGCTCCACGAACGCCTCGAAGCCGCCATAGATCATGCGTTTGGCGTCGAAGGGCATGGCGGACGGGTCCATGTGCAGCCGTGGGTCGGCAAACACTTTCTTGTTGATCTCGTCGCGCGCGGCACGGGACTCGTAGACGATCCAGGCGAAGACCACGACCTCGTCCTCCTTGGCCTGGACCGCGCGCGGGAACGAGGTCAGCTCGCCATAGGGCACGTCGTCACCGACGCATTCGACATAGGCCAGGGCGCCGTGGTCCTTCCAAATCGCGCCGGCCTTGCGCGCCATCTCCTTGTACTCCTCAAGCTTCGCCTTCGGCACCGCCAGCACGAATCCGTCTGCATAGGACATGGCGCGTCTCCTCCGTTCGGTTGCGTCCGACCCTAGGACGGTCCCGGGACCCGGGAACCGACAGGCGGGACGGATTTTTTCGGCGTCCCGTCCCGCGCGCCCATATACACCGTCGTGCCCGGCCGCAGCGTGTCGTGCACGAACTGGATGAAGGCGCGCAGCTTGGGCAGGGCCTGGGCCCGGCTGGGATAGTACAGGAACAGGCCGGGGGTGCCGGGGCAGAACGCCTGCAGCACCGGTTCCAGCGCCCCGGCGGCGACCTGCTCCTGCGCCGCCGGCGCCGCGGTGTAGGCGAGGCCCAGGCCCATCGCGGCCGCCATCAGGTTCAGCCCGCCGCTGTTGACGATCACCGGCCCGGCCACCGCGATGTCGAAGGCGCGGCTGCCCTCGACGAACTCCCAGCGATAGATCGGCCCCTGCGGCGACTGGCGGGTGCCGATGCAGGCGTGGCGGTGCAGGTCCTCCGGCCGCTGCGGCCGGCCGTGACGGGCGAAATAGGCGGGGGATCCGACCACGGCGAACTGGAAGGGCGGGGTCAGCCGCACCGCCACCATGTCGGCCTCCAGCAGCTCGCCCAGGCGGATGCCGGCATCGAAGCCCTCGGCGACGATGTTGGCCAGCCCGTCCTCGGCGAAGATCTCGATCTGCAGCGCCGGGTGGGCGGCGCCGAATTCGGCCAGGATCGGCTCGGCCAGGAACGGCACCAGCGCCCGCGGCATGTTCAGCCGCAGCAGGCCGGTCACCTCCTCGCCCAGGCTCTGCGCCGCGTCGAAGGCGGCCAGGATCTCCGCCACCGCCGGCCGGGCGCGGTCGAGGAAGCGCTGGCCGGCCTCGGTCAGCCCGACCCGGCGGGTGGTGCGGGTCAGGAGCGCCACGCCCAGCCGCGCCTCCAGCCCGCGGATGGTCTGGCTGATCGCCGAGGGCGACACCCCCAGCTCCTCCGCCGCCGCCCGGAAGCTGCGGCGCTCGGCCACCCGCAGCACGGCGATCACGCCGTCCAGCTGGTCGCGCTCGATTGTGAAGGGCTTCTTCATGGCCCTTGCAGATTATTCCGGGTGGCGCCGCAAATCGAGCGCCCATAGCCTGTCGGGACCATGCGGCGGAAGAGCGGGGCGAGTCGGCGCCGGCTCCCGGACGCAGGAACCCGTGCCGCGGCGCAATGCCGCTGCCGCAACCTGCCGCCGGGCACCGTCCTCATATGAGCGGAACGCACCGCTATCGCGTTCCCCTGACCTTCCCATTCCTACTATGATAACAGGGGAGTCGGCCTTGGACCCGCTGGGAGCCCTTATGCCCTGGATCGCCGCCTGCAGCGTTGCCGGCCTGTTCGGCCTGATGCTGGTCGAGCGCCTGCTGCCGATCCTGCCCTCCTACGGCCTCTTGGTCGCGGTCGGGGTGGCGGTGGGCGAGGGCTATTGGTCGCTGCCGCTGGCCCTGGCGATGACGGTGATCGGCGGCGTCGCCGGCTGCGCGCTGTTCTACGGGCTGGGCTGGGGCTTGGGAGAGGCCCGGGCCGGCGCGCTGCTGCGGCGGACCGCCGGCTTCTTCGGCATGGGCCCGGCGCGGGTCGACCGCTGCATCGCCTGGTTCCAGGACCGTGGCGCCCTGTTCGCGCTGGTGGCGCAGCTGGTGCCGACCGTGCGGCTGGTGGTGCCCGGCATCGCCGGGCTGCTGCGGGCCAGACCCCTGATGTTCTTCGTGGCGACCGCCCTCGGGATCGGTCTGTGGAACGGGCTGTTCATCGGCACCGGCTATGCCGCCGCGGCGCTGGTCGAACCCACCCCGAACGCATCCTCTCTCGCGCTGACGGTGATGGTCGCGCTGGTGCTTGTGGAGCTTATGGGCACGATGATGTGGCGCAATTTCTCCCGCCGACGGCAGGCTGTCGCCGTCTCCTCCGCCGGTGCGCCCGTGCTGGCGCAGGGCCCCGCGCTGTCGCCGCGGCCCGCGACCGGTCCGTCGCGCCGCCAGGATGCGGCCGACGACTTCGCCTTCTTCCGCGCCTGGCTGAAGGCGCCGCTGCGGGTGGCCGCGGTGGTG
>NZ_JANX01000086.1 GCF_000767795.1 Inquilinus limosus MP06
AATGCCGCCGACACGCCCTGGGGCGCCGACGATCTGGCGGCCCTGGCCGGCAGCGGCGCCGACGGCATCGTCCTGTCCAAGGTCGAGCGGCCGGAGACGGTGAAGGCGGCCGAGGCGGCGCTGCGCCAGGCCGGCGCCCCGGACAGTCTGCAGATCTGGTGCATGGTCGAGACGCCGCTCGGCGTGCTGAACGCCGCCGCGGTCGCCGGGTCCTCGGCCCGCCTGGCCGGGCTGATCCTCGGCACCTCGGACCTGGCCAAGGACCTGCGGGCGGCGCATGAGCCGGGGCGGCAGCCGCTGCTGACCGCGCTGGGGCTGTGCCTGCTGGCCGGCCGCGCCCATGGCCTCGCCGTGATCGACGGCGTCCATCTCGACCTGGAGGACGAGGCCGGCTTCGCCGAATCGTGCCGCCAGGGGGCGGCGCTGGGCTTCGACGGCAAGTCGCTGATCCACCCGAAGACCATCGCCGCCGCCAACGCCGCCTTCGCCCCCTCGGCCGAGACGGTGGAGACCGCGCTGCGGGTGATCGCCGCCCATGCCGCGGCCGTGCAGGCCGGCCAGGGCGTCACCGTGGTCGACGGAAGGCTGGTCGAGGCGCTGCATGTCAGCGATGCGGAGCGGGTATTGGCCCTGCACCGCGCCATCGCCGAGCGCGGCGGCGCGTAGCGATCGCGCCCGCTCCACTCTAGTTGCGAATGGCTCTCATCTGCTTGAAACTATTGGCCTGTTCGTTGACTTGCTGCAGTGCGGCGCGTAAGTCACTCACGACCCGTTCAGGCTCGATCGCGACAGGCCGCGCCCGCGCCTGATGCCCATTTGCGCATCGGAGAAAATCCGCATGTCCGCCTCCGAGGCAGTTCCTCAGAAACGGCCGAGGCCTCTCTCGCCCCACCTGCAGATCTATCGTCCGCAGATCTCGAGCGCGCTCTCGATCTTCCATCGCGGCACCGGCATCGCCCTGTCCGTCGGCACCCTGCTGCTGGCCTGGTGGGTGATCGCGGCGGCCGCCGGCCCCGAGGCCTTCGCGGCGGCGCAGTGGTTCATCGGCTCCTGGCTCGGCCTCTTGATGCTGTTCGGCTGGACGGCGTCGCTGTTCTACCATCTCTGCGCCGGCATCCGGCACCTGGCCTGGGACGCCGGCTGGGGCTACGACCTGCCGACCATGCACAAGACCGGCTACGCCGTGCTGATCGGCACCGCGGTGCTGACCGTGCTGGCCTGGATCATCGGCCTGGTGGTGTGGTGATGAGCAGCAAGAACGCCTCCCTCCGCACCCCGCTGGCCCATGCCCGCGGCCTCGGCTCCGCCAAGTCCGGCTTCGCCCATTGGCGCGGCCTGCGCGTCACCGCGCTGGCGCTGATCCCGCTGACGATCTGGTTCGTGATCTCGGTGATCGCCCATCTCGGCTCGCCGCTGCCGGAGATCCGGGCCTGGCTGGGCCATCCGGTCAACGCCGCGCTGTTCATCCTGTTCATCGCCATCGGCCTGCACCACGCGGCCAACGGCCTGACCGAGGTCTATGAGGACTACGTCCACGGCCACCACAGCAAGCTGGTCGCCGACCTGGCGACCAAGGGCGTGGCCCTGTTCCTGGGGGCGGCGATGACCGTCTCCGTCCTCAAGATCGCCATGCTGGGATAACCCGATGCCCGCCTCCTACACCTTCATCGATCACTTCCACGACGTCGTCGTGGTGGGTGGCGGCGGCGCCGGCCTGCGCGCCACCTTCGGCATGGCCGAGAAGGGGCTGAAGACCGCCTGCATCACCAAGGTCTTCCCGACCCGCAGCCACACCGTCGCTGCTCAGGGCGGCGTCTCCGCCGCGCTCGGCAACATGGGGCCGGACGACTGGCGCTGGCACATGTACGACACCGTCAAGGGCTCCGACTGGCTCGGCGACCAGGACGCGATCGAGTACATGTGCCGCGAGGCGATCCCGGCGATCATCGAGCTCGAGCATTACGGCATGCCCTTCAGCCGCACGGAGGAGGGCAAGATCTACCAGCGCGCCTTCGGCGGCATGACCACCGAATACGGCAAGGGCCGCGCCTACCGCACCTGCGCCGCGGCCGACCGCACCGGCCACGCCATGCTGCACACGCTGTACCAGCAGGCGCTGAAGCACGAGGCGGAGTTCTTCGTCGAGTACTTCGCCATCGACCTGATCATGGACGAGGAAGGCGCCTGCCGCGGCGTGGTCGCCTGGAACCTGGACGACGGCACGATCCACCGCTTCTTCGGCCACCAGACGGTGCTGGCGACCGGCGGCTACGGCCGGGCCTACTTCTCCTGCACCTCGGCCCACACCTGCACCGGCGACGGCGGCGGCATGGTGGCCCGCGCCGGCCTGCCGCTGCAGGACATGGAGTTCGTGCAGTTCCACCCGACCGGCATCTACGGCGCCGGCTGCCTGATCACCGAGGGCGTGCGCGGCGAGGGCGGGTACCTGACCAACAGCGAAGGCGAGCGCTTCATGGAGCGCTACGCCCCCTCGGCCAAGGACCTGGCGTCGCGCGACGTGGTCAGCCGGTCGATGACGATCGAGATCCGCGAGGGCCGCGGCGTCGGCCCGAACAAGGACCACATCCACCTGCATGTCGAGCATCTCGACGCCGACATCATCCACCACCGCCTGCCCGGCATCGCCGAGAGCGCCAAGATCTTCGCCGGCGTCGACGTGACGAAGGAGCCGATCCCGGTCCTGCCGACGGTGCACTACAACATGGGCGGCGTGCCCACCAACGTGCATTGCGAGGTGGTCAACCCGACCGCCGAGGACCCGAACCGCGTCGTGCCGGGGCTGATGGCGATCGGCGAGGCCGCCTGCGTCTCGGTGCACGGCGCCAACCGCCTGGGGTCGAACTCGCTGCTCGACCTCGTGGTGTTCGGCCGTGCCGCCGCCATCCGCTGCGCCGAGCTGATCAAGCCCGGCCAGACGCACAAGCCGGTGCCGGCCGATGCCGGCCAGTTCGCGCTGAGCCGGCTGGACCGCGTGCGCCACGCCAGGCAGGAGGTGCGCACCGCCGACCTGCGGCTGGAGATGCAGCGGACGATGCAGAACGACGCCGCCGTGTTCCGCACCGGCCAGACCATGGCCGAGGGCTGCGAGAAGATGGACGCCACCTGGGACAAGCAGAAGGGCCTGGGCGTCGCCGACAAGTCGCTGATCTGGAACTCGGACCTGGTGGAGACGCTGGAGCTCGAGAACCTGATGATCAACGCCGTGACCACCATCCGCTCCGGCGTCGTCCGCGAGGAGAGCCGCGGCGCCCATGCCCGCGAGGACTTCCCGGACCGCAACGACGTGGACTGGATGAAGCACAGCGTCGCCTGGATCGACGAGGCCGGGAAGACCCGCATCGACTACCGCCCGGTCCATCTCCAGCCGATGACCAACGAGGTCCAGAGCTTCCCGCCGAAGGCGCGGGTGTACTGAGGACGCCATGGCCGAATTCACCCTGCCCCGCAATTCCAAGGTCCAGCCCGGCAAGACCATCCGCGTCTCCGGCGAGATCAAGAAGCCGCGGACCTTCAAGATCTACCGCTGGGACCCGGACACGGGCGAGAACCCGCGCCTGGACACCTATGAGATCGACCTCGCGCGCTGCGGGCCGATGGTCCTGGACGCGATCATCCACATCAAGAACGACATCGACTCGACCCTGACCTTCCGGCGCTCCTGCCGCGAGGGCATCTGCGGGTCCTGCGCGATGAACATCGACGGCACCAACACGCTGGCCTGCCTCAAGCCGATCGAGGAGGTGCAGGGCGACGTCAAGATCTACCCGCTGCCGCACATGCCGGTGGTGAAGGACCTGGTGCCGGAGCTGACCCACATCTACGCGCAATACGCGTCGATCAAGCCCTGGCTGCAGTCCGAGAGCCCGCCGCCGCCCGACCGCGAGCGCCGGCAGAGCCCGGAGGAGCGCGAGAAGCTGGACGGCCTCTACGAGTGCATCCTGTGCTTCTGCTGCTCCACCAGCTGCCCGAGCTACTGGTGGAACGGCGACAAGTATCTCGGCCCCGCGGTGCTGCTGCAGGCCTATCGCTGGATCGCAGACAGCCGGGACGAGATGACCGGCGAGCGGCTGGACGCGCTGGAGGACCCGTTCCGCCTCTATCGCTGCCACACCATCATGAACTGCACCAAGACCTGCCCGAAGGGGCTGAATCCGGCGAAGGCGATCGGCGAGATCAAGAAGCTGATGCTGGAGCGGGCCGGCTGATCCAAGCAGCGCTGTCATAAACGTCACAAAAAAGCGCTGGTGACCCCGGCGCTTTTTTCTTATCTACGCCCATTCTACCGACGATCTGCCCACCTGACGGAGCGATCCTGCACGCAACACACTCGAGGAGTGTCCCTGTAAATGACCCAATCTGCGCGCACACCCTTCACCGGCCGCATTCTCATGGTCGGTTTCGGCTCGATCGGCCAGGGCGTGCTGCCGCTGCTGCTGCGGCACCTGACCCTGACCTCCGACCGCGTCACCATCGTGACGGCCGAGACGAGAGGCCAGAAGGAGGCGGAGCTCTACGGCGTCCGCTTCATCCATGAACCGGTCACGCGCAGCAATTATCGGACGCTTCTCGAACCGCTGCTCGGCCCGGGCGATGCCCTGGTGAACCTCTCGGTCGACGTCTCCTCGGTGGCGCTGATCGAGCTGGCGCGGGAGCGCGGGGCGCTCTACATCGACACCTGCATCGAGCCCTGGCTGGGCGGCTACACCGACCCGAATCTCGGCCCGGCCGACCGGTCGAACTACGCGCTGCGCGAGGCCGCGCTGGCGCTGGGCCGCAACCCGGGCGCGCCGACCGCGGTGCTGACCCACGGCGCCAACCCCGGCCTGGTGTCGCATTTCACCAAGCGCGCCCTGCTGAACATCGCCGCCGCAACCGGCTACGAGCCGCCGGTGCCGGCCGACCGCGCCGGCTGGGCCGGCCTGGCGAAGACGCTGGGCGTCAAGGTGATCCATGTCGCGGAGCGCGACACCCAGGTCGCCCGCTTCCCGAAGAGGCCGGGGGAGTTCGTCAACACCTGGTCGATCGACGGCTTCGTCGGCGAGGGCTGCCAGCCGGCCGAGCTGGGCTGGGGCAGCCATGAGCGCCACTTCCCGGCCGACGGCCACCGCCATGCCGCCGGGTCGCAGGCGGCGATCTGGCTGGCCCGCCCCGGCGCCGCCACGCGGGTGCGCACCTGGACCCCGCTGGCCGGGCCGATCCACGGCTTCCTGATCACCCATAACGAGGCGATCTCGCTGGCCGACTACCTGACCGTCGGCTCCGGCGCGCAGCCGGAGTACCGGCCGACCGTGCACTACGCCTACCACCCGTCCGACGACGCGGTGCTGTCGGTGCATGAGTTCGCCGGCCGCAACTACGAGCTGCAGCCGAACAAGCGGCTGATGATGGACGAGATCACCGAGGGCATGGACGAGCTGGGCGTGCTGCTGGCCGGCCACGCCAAGGGCGCCTACTGGTACGGCTCGCGCCTGACCATCGGCGAGGCGCGCGAGCTGGCGCCGCACAACAACGCCACCAGCCTGCAGGTCACGGCGGCGGTGCTGGGCGGGCTGGTCTGGGCGATCGAGAATCCGGATCGCGGGCTGGTCGAGCCCGAGGAGATGGACCATGAGCGGGTGCTGCAGGTGGCGGCGCCCTATCTCGGCGAGCTGGCCGGCGCCTTCACCGACTGGACCCCGCTGCAGGGCCGCGGCGAGCTGTTCGCCGA
Organism: Inquilinus limosus MP06; assembly: GCF_000767795.1. Classification (GTDB taxonomy): domain Bacteria; phylum Pseudomonadota; class Alphaproteobacteria; order DSM-16000; family Inquilinaceae; genus Inquilinus; species Inquilinus limosus_E. The sequence goes on from NZ_JANX01000086.1 coordinate 5,729, forward strand.
GGACATCGACCCCGCGGACCCGTGGCAGTTCAAGAACATCCGGGTGGTGTGACCGGCTTCCGCCCGGTCGCCGGCCTGTCCCGCGCCGAACGGGCGCGGGTCGGCGCCCTGGTGGCCGGGCACCCGGTCTTCGCGCTGTACTGGGACGCGGCGCTCGACGCCGCGGCCGCCGGCGACCGCAGCCGGTCGGTCCGGCTGGAGCCGGAAGGCGCCATCCTGGGCATCGATTTCGACCGGCTGTCGATCTACACCCCGGTCGGCGCCGTCGGCGACGCCGCCCTCCTCTCCCTCACCGCCGATCCGCGGCCGCTGGAGCTGCACCTGACGCCGGAGCAGGCCGGCCGGCTGCGCCCCGCCTGCGGCGGCCGGCTGACGCGGGAGGACGGGCTGCGCTTCTACGCCCGGCCGCTCGCAGAGATCCCGCAGCCGGATCCCGCCTGCCGGCGGATGGGGCCTGCGGATCTGGAGCCGCTGCGCCGCTTCTACGCCGCGCATTATCCGGCCACCGTGTTCTCCGCCTGGATGCTCGACCTGCCCTTCGTCTCCATCATCGAGGACGGGCGCCCGGTCGCGGCCGGCGGCGTCCTCGCCCGCGCCGGCAACCGGGCGATGATCGGCAACTTCCTGGTCGACCCCGCCCGCCGCGGCGAGGGTCTGGCCGCGCGGGTGGTCGACGGCATGCTGGCGGCGCTGCGGGCCGAGGGCGTCACCGCGGCCCTGCTGGCCACCAACGACCTGAACCCGGCCGCCTGCCGGGTCTATGAGCGCGCCGGCTTCGCCCTGATCGAGCGCCGGCTGCAGCTGGACCTGCGCGCGGTCTGACACGCCGCCGGCTCACTCGCAGCGACCGACCAGCCATGTTAACTTTGGGCGGACGAGATGGGGAGCTCTATGGGGCAGTTGGACCGCATTACCCAACAGCCCGAGGTGATGGGTGGAAGGGCCTGCATTCGCGGGATGCGAGTCACTGTAGGCATGATCGTCGGCCAGATCGCGCCGTCCACAGCATCGACGAGATCCTCGCCGACTATCCCTATCTGGATCGCGAGGACGTGATGCAGGCGCTGCGTTATTTTACTCAAGATTAAAAAATCTCGGAGATACGAATGAACACGGAAGAGTTGCGTAAGCTTTTCGAAATAATGATAGTAAATAGTACTCCCAGATACACTTCACCCTCGGAAGCATTTTTAGGTTTATTAAAACAACAAGCTAAAGAGCATAATTTGAAGGCCTTTGCAGAAATAATGGCTGCGTGCAAAATACTTTATCCAGAAAACTATCGATATATTTCGACTAGAACTCCGGCTAAAATTTCCAACAACTATCTCACAACATTGCCAGGATTTGACTATGAAAGATTCAGAAACTGGTCGACTAACAATCCAAATTGGGCAGAATCGATTCGCAAAGGTTGTGCGGATGAAAGCCGTTTGAATGCGGCGGTTGAGTATATCAAGCATGCGGTGGCGGCTTTTGACTGGCCCGAAGCTAAATAGGCGCACAGGGGAACCACTGTAGACGAGGATGGGTTCGCGGCCGTGAACCCATCCTACCCCTGCCTGACGCGCCGTCGGTTCACCCCAGGGATGCGCCGCCTTGTCTGGCATTTCGCCGGGGCTTGCGGTAAGCACCCTCGCCATGCCCGATGTTGCAGCGCAAGACGACGAGCCGCTTGCCCTCTACCGCCGCCGGATCGCCGAGGGCGCCCTGCGGGCCGACCCGGCACAGGCGGCCGCGGTCGAAAAGCTGCAGCGGCTGCACCGGCAGCTGCGCAGCTATACCCCGCCCGAACCCGAGAGCAACGGCAACGGCCTGCTGGCCCGGCTGGGCTTCGGCCGGAAGAAGGCGCCGGCGACCGACCCGCCGCGCGGCCTGTATTTCTGGGGCGGCGTCGGCCGCGGCAAGTCCATGCTGATGGACCTGTTCTTCGACACCACGCCGGTGCCGAAGAAGCGCCGGGTGCATTTCAACGCCTTCATGCTCGAGGTGCATCAACGCATCCATGAATGGCGCCAGTCCGGCGCCGCCGCCGAGGGCGAGACAGCCGACCCGATCCCGCCGCTGGCCCGCCGCATCGCCGCCGAGGCCTGGCTTCTGTGCTTCGACGAGTTCCATGTCGTCGACATCGCCGACGCCATGATCCTGGGCCGGCTGTTCCAGGCGCTGTTCGGCCTCGGCGTGATCGTGGTCGCGACCTCGAACTGGCCGCCGGACGAGCTGTACAAGGACGGGCTGCAGCGCGACCGTTTCCTGCCCTTCATCGCCATGATCAAGAAGAAGCTGGAGGTTGTGGAGCTGGACGGCGGCCGGGACTATCGCCTGGACCGGCTGCGCGGCCGGCCGGTGTACCATTCGCCGCTGGGCGGCATGGCGCACAAGGCGCTGGCCGAGCTGTTCGCCGACCTGACCGACGGCGCCGAGGGCGCGCCGGCCACCCTGCCCGTCCCCGGCAATCGCACGCTGGAGGTGCCGCGCGCGGCGAAGGGCGTGGCCTGGTGCGATTTCGACGCGCTGTGCGCCCGGCCGCTGGGCGCCGCCGACTACCTGACCCTGGCCGACGCGTTCCACACCGTGATCATCGAGGGCGTGCCGCGCTTCACCGAGGCCAAGCGGCACGAGATGAAGCGCTTCATCGTGCTGATCGACAGCCTGTACGAGGCCCGCCGCCGGGTGGTGATCGCGGCCGAGGTGCCGGTCACCCAGCTCTATGCCGGCGACAGCCAGGCGCTGGAATTCGCGCGCACCGAGAGCCGGCTGATGGAGATGCAGTCGGTCGACTATATCGAGGCGCGCAAGGCCGCCTGATACCTGCGAGTCTCCGAATTGATCGTCATCCCGTGTCTGCACCGCGGCACGAAGTGCTGCGGTGCAGACACGGGATCTCGGCCCACCGTCGAAGAGATCCCGGTTCTGCGGCGCATCACTCCGTGCTGCGCCGCGCCCGGGATGACCAGGTCGTGAAGAGTCCGATGATTGGTTCGCTGGTATGAGCCGCTACAGCACGAAATCCGCCGCCTGCAGGCTGATCGCACCGGTCAGCGTGATGGCGAAGTCGGAGGTCCGGTCGCCGTTGAGGTCGCCGGCGATGGTGGTGACCCCGCCGCTGACGGCGTAGCGCAGCTGGCCGGCGACGCCGGTGTAGAGGCCGGTGCCGATGAAGCTGAAGGCCTGGTCGCCTGCCACCGTGACGTTGGCGTCGATCGCCGCCAGATCGATGCGGTCACCCTGGGCATGGCTGAAATCGGTGATCCGGTCGCCGCCGGCGCCCGTCGGGCTCTGCGCCGCGCTGCCATAGACGAAGCGGTCGGCACCGGCGTCGCCGGTCAGCGCGTCGGCGCCCCCTGCCCCGACCAGGACGTCGTTGCCGCCGCCGCCCACCAGGACATTGGCGCCGCTGTCGCCGACCAGGCTGTCATTCCCCTGGCTGCCGGAGAGGTTCTCGATCCCGCTCAGCGTGTCGCCCTGGGCGTCGCCGCCGCTGCCGGTGCCGGCGACGAGGCTGACCGAGACCCCGACCGTGCTGTCGTAATAGCTGGCCGTGTCGGTGCCGGCCCCGCCGACCAGCGCATCGGCGCCGGCATTGCCGCGGAGCACGTCGTTGCCGTCGCCGCCGTCCAGCCGGTCGGCCCCGGCGCCGCTATGGAGCTGGTCGTTGCCGGCCAGGCCGCTGAGCGTGTTGGCGCCGCTGTTGCCGACCAGCTGGTTGGCCAGGGCGTTGCCGGTGCCGCTGAGATTGGCGCTGCCGAGCAGCGTCAGGTTCTCCACGGCGCCGTGCACGGCCGTGGTGTTCGCCAGGCTGAAGCTGATCGAGGACCGCACCGTGTCGACGCCGTCCGAGCCGGCGAAGCTCTCGTCCACCACATCCCCGGAGTTGTCGACGACATAGGTGTCGTTGCCCTTGAAGCCGATCATCGTGTCCGCGCCGGCGCCACCGTCCAGGATGTTGTTCCCGACATTGCCGACCAGCTGGTTGGCGAGCGCATTGCCCGTGCCGTTGAGGTTTCCCGGCCCGAGCTGGAGATTCTCGATCGAGCCGCGCAGATGGGCGGAGGCGACCAGGCTGTAGCTGATATAGGAGATCACCGTGTCGGTGCCGCCGGATCCGGCGATGCTCTCGTCGACCGTGTCCAGGGCGCTGTCGACGCCGTAGGTGTCGTTGCCGGCTCCGCCCTGCATGACGTCGATCCCCGCGCCACCGTCGAGACCATTGTCCCCGGCGCCGCAGAGCAGGGTATCGTCCCCGGCATCGCCGGAGACGGTCCCGTCGAGCCTCCCCAGCCGGCCGTCGTAATAGTCGTTGCCGACACCGAGCAGAACGCCGCCCTCCATGATTCCGGTGTTGACGATGATGTCGATGCCGTCGCCCGTATCCCCCTGATAAGCGGTGAGGCCGGTGATCACGCCGCTGTTCTTGACCTTGATCGTCAGGGTCGAATCGTCGATCCGGCGAATGCCCGCGAGGCCGGAGCACTCGATCAGGCCGGTGTTCTCGATCGACCATCCGTCGAGGGTCGGATCAGGGCTGAACGGAGCGCCGCCGATCTGCACGCCGACCAGGTCGCCCCAGATCGTGCCGTGATTGACGACCGAGGACCGGTCGCCCAGCGATATGCCATAGCTGCCGCCGACATAGGCATCCGCGGTGAGGCTGACGCTGCCGCCGCTCAGCTCGATGCCGGCACGATCGCCGAAGACAGTGCCGCGGATGATCGCCCGGTGGTAGCCGGTCCCGTAGATGGCGTAGGCGTCGGTCGATCCGAGCGTCGCGCCGTCGGAGACGAAGACGTCGTCCGTGCTGCCCAGATTGGCCGGGATGCCAGAGCTGACCGTGTTCCCCGCGAAGATCTGAGTCGCCATTCCCCCCTCCGTGATCCCTGTGTCCGGCCCGGCCCATGGTGGCGGGCGGATACATGCCATCACATCCGGCGGGGCGGCGCGTCATCCGAACGGGGGAGGCGGAAAGCGCCGGTCAGGCGCAGGATGCGCGGTCAGGCCTTCATCGTCACCAGCCGCTCGAAGGCGGCCAGGGTCTCGGCGCTCACATGGTGCTCGATGCCCTCGGCATCGATCTCCGCCACCTCGGCGCTGACCCCGATCGACTTCAGGAACTCGACCACGATGCGGTGGCGTCGGCGGCAGGCATCGGCCATCTCGCGCCCGGCATCGGTCAGGAAGATCGAGCGGTACGGCCGGGCGCTGACCAGCCCCTCGCGCTGCAGCCGGGCGATGGTCTTGTTCACCGTGGCATGGGCCACGCCGAATCGCTCCGCCAGCTCGACGATCCGGGCCTCGCCCTGGCTGTCGATCAGCTCGGCGATCATCTCGACATAATCCTCGGCCGTCTCGGACTGCCGCGCCTGGCGCACCCGGCTGAACCCCGCGGCCTGCAGCCCGGTGTCCGTCGGGCGATCCTGTTCGGTCATCTCGTCTGTCCTTCGGAGCCGGAAACCTCCCGGCGCCATTGATGAGGTGGGACCGCGGTGCTGCGGTCCCATAAGGCCGGCGCGGTTGCGGCGCATCATACCGGCAGATCGGAAAATGACAAGGTGATGACGCTTGCCAAGAATTTAGCCGTGGCTACATTATACAGGACGGGGAGAAGCGAATCGGCAAACACCTTCGGCCGCTGCCAGGCAGCGGGGATGAACGAGCGCATGATGAGAAGCGATATTGCTGCCCATGAGATCGCCCCCCAGGGCAGCGCCGCCGGCTCGGGCTGGCGCAACGCGCCCGCGGCGCCGAGCCTGCCGGAGGTGCACCGCACCATCGCCGTGCCGCGGGGCGTGGGCTGGCTGCGCAAGCTGTTCGCCTTCGTCGGCCCGGGCTATCTCGTCGCCGTCGGCTACATGGACCCGGGCAACTGGGCGACCGACCTGGCCGGCGGCTCGGCCTTCGGCTACACGCTGCTCTCGGTCATCCTGTTGTCGAATGTGATGGCGATCCTGCTGCAGGCGCTGTCGGCCAAGCTGGGCATCGTCACCGGGCGCGACCTGGCCCAGGCCTGCCGCGACCACTATCCGAAGCCGGTCGCCATCGCGCTCTGGTTCCTGTGCGAGGTGGCGATCGTCGCCTGCGACCTGGCCGAGGTGATCGGCACCGCGATCGCGCTGCAGCTCTTGTTCGGCATCCCGCTGCTGTGGGGCGTGGTGCTGACCGCGCTGGATGTCATGGTGGTGCTGTACCTGCAGCACCGCGGCTTCCGGCACCTGGAGGCGTTCATCATCGGCCTGATGCTGGTGATCGGCGGCTGCTTCCTGGTCGAGCTGATCCTGGCCCAGCCGGCGATCGCCGAGATCGCCGCCGGCTTCATCCCCTCGACCCAGATCGTGACCAACCCGGAGATGCTGTACATCGCCATCGGCATCATCGGCGCGACGGTGATGCCGCATAACCTCTACCTGCATTCCTCGATCGTGCAGACCCGCGCCTTCGAGAAGACGGAGACCGGCAGGCGCGAGGCGATCCGCTTCGCCACCATCGATTCGACCGTGGCGCTGATGTTCGCCCTGTTCATCAACGCCGCGATCCTGATCCTGGCCGCCGCCGCCTTCCACACCGCCGGCCGCACCGACGTGGCCGAGATCCAGGACGCCTACCAGCTGCTGGCGCCGATGCTGGGCGTCGGCATCGCCAGCACCCTGTTCGCGGTGGCGCTGCTGGCCTCGGGCCAGAACTCGACCCTCACGGCGACGCTGGCCGGGCAGATCGTGATGGAAGGCTTCCTGTCGATCCGGCTGAAGCCCTGGCTGCGGCGGCTGATCACCCGCGGCATCGCCATCGTGCCGACGGTGATCGTCACCGCGATGTATGGCGAGAGCGGCACCGCCCAGCTTCTGGTGCTGAGCCAGGTGGTGCTGAGCCTGCAGCTGCCCTTCGCCGTGGTGCCGCTGGTCGCCTTCACCAGCGACAAGGCCAAGATGGGCGCCTTCGCCAACCCCACCTGGATGAAATGGACCGCCTGGCTGGTCTCGGCGGTGATCATCGTGCTGAACGTCAAGCTGCTGTTCGACTGGGTCACCGGGGCGTAGCCGAGACCGCTCGTGCCAGCGCCGGGCCCTGCCGAAGCTGTCGGTCATGGCGGCCCCTCCGCTGCCTGCGGAGGGGAGCCTAACCCGACGATCTCAGATCACGAAATCGATGCCCGGGGGGACCGGGATCGAGTGGTCCATGGTGAGGGCCGGCAGCGGCTCCGAACACGAGCCGACGATGCGGGCGGGGACACCCACCGCCGTCCGGTGCGGCGGCACATCGGCCAGGACCACGCTGCCGGCGCCGATCTTGGCGCCCTCGCCGATCTCGATATTGCCGAGGATCTTGGCGCCGGCGCCGATCAGCACGCCGTCGCGCACCTTCGGGTGGCGGTCGCCGCCGACCTTGCCGGTGCCGCCGAGGGTGACGCCGTGCAGGATCGAGACGTCGTTGCCGACCACCGCGGTCTCGCCGATGACGACGCCGGTGCCGTGGTCGATCAGCAGGCCCCAGCCGATCCGGGCGGCCGGATGGATGTCGACCGCGAGGCTTTCCGACACCCGGCTCTGCAGGAAATGGGCCAGCGCGGCGCGGCCCTCGCCGTACAGCCAGTGGCCGATACGATGCCACTGCAGCGCGTGGAAGCCCTTGAAGAACAGGAACGGCGTCAGGTGGTCGCGCGCCGCCGGGTCGCGGTCCTTGATGGCGTCGAGGTCCAGCACCGCATGGCCGGCGATCGTGGGGTCGGCGCGCATCGCCTCCGCCGCCAGCGCCAGCAGCCGGTCATGGCACGCGGTGTCGCATTCCAGCTTGGTCGCCAGCAGGCGGGCGAGCGCATCGCTGAAATCGGCGGCGCCGAGCACGATGCGTTCGACCACGGGCGCCAGGATCGCTTCCTGCCGCGCCAGGATGGCGGCGGAATCGCGCATCAGCGCGAACACCTCCGCGTTCCGGTCGAACGCGAATGAGCCGGCGGCGTCAGCCTTCCGCGCGAGGGCGGTGTCGGGCATGGCCTCTTCCCCTTTGCCGGGCCGGGCGGCGGGGAGGCCCGCCCGGCACAATGACCATGGAGAGGAAATAGGCCTTCCCCGGCCGCTTGTCATCAGCGCAGATAAATTCTTTGGTATACACTTATTGTTTTGTTAATATTTTTATTTTAGCAAATTCAGATTGCAGTTTTGTCCGGGAGAAGACCAGCCCCATGGCTTCCGAAACCCCGGCCGCCTACCTTCGGGGCTCGCCATGACGGGCCGGGATTTCGTACCGTCGGCCGGACCGCTGATCCCTGGAGAACCGCCCCATGCCCGTCGCCGTCTTCGCCTCGGCCACCGATGATCCCGCCCAGTGGCTGCCGGCGCTGCGCGAGGCGATCCCGGCGCTGGAGGTGCGGGTGTGGCCGGAGATCGGCGACCCGGCCGGGATCGACTACGCCATCGTGTGGAAGCCGCCGGCCGGGATGCTGACGGCGCTGCCGAACCTGAAGGTGATCTATTCGCTCGGCGCCGGCATCGACGCGATGCTGCGCGACCCGACCCTGCCGGCCGAGGTGCCGCTGGTGCGCATGGTCGACCTCAGCCTGAGCGAGGGCATGGTCGAGTACGTGGCCGAGCAGGTGCTGGCGATCCACCGCCAGGCGCGGACCTATCGCGCCCAGCAGGCGGCGGGGACATGGGTGCAGCACGACCAGCGGCTGGCCCGCGACACCACCGTCGGCATCCTCGGCCTCGGCACGCTGGGCGCCGCCGCGGCGCGGGCGCTGACGGCGCTGAACTTCCGGGTCGCGGGCTGGAGCCGCACGCCCAAGGCGGTGGCCGGGGTCGAGGGCTTCGCCGGTGCCGCGCAGCTGGACGCCTTCCTGGCGCGGTCGGAGATCCTGGTCTGCCTGCTGCCGCTGACGGCGGAGACCGAGGACATCCTGGACCGCCGCCTGTTCGCCGCCCTGCCCCGCGGCGCCTGGGTGGTCAACGCCGGGCGCGGCCATCACCTGGTCGACGCCGACCTGATCGCGGCGCTCGATTCCGGCCATCTGGCCGGCGCGGTGCTGGACGTGTTCCGGACCGAGCCGCTGCCGGCGAGCCACCCGTTCTGGACCCATCCGAAGCTGGTGCTGACGCCGCATATCGCCGCCAGCAACAACGCGAAGTACGCGACCCAGCGCCTGGCCGAGCAGATCGCCCGCTTCGAGCGCGGCGAGCCGATGGAGGACGTGGTCGACCGGTCGCGGGGGTATTGAGAGGTGCCGGATATCGTCGAGGCAATACCAACATGGTATATACTGCGTTGATACCCAGGAGACCTCGATGCCGAAAGAAGCGATGTTCACACTCAAGCTGGAGCCGGAACTGCGCGAGCAGTTCATGGCCGAGGCTGCGGCTGCGGATCGGCCGGCGTCCCAAATCATCCGTGAATTCATGCGCGACTTCGTCCGGCAACAGCGCGCGGCACGCGAGCATGACGAATGGTTTCGCGCCGAGGTCGAGCAGGCCATGCGGGAGGCCGACGATCCCAGCGTGAAGCGCATTCCGCAAGAGGAAGTCTCCGCCAAATGGCGCCGGCAACGGGCCGAATTGGTGAAACGTGCCGGTGAGCGGACCGAGTGAAGATCGAGTGGCTGCCCGTGGCGGAGAAAAACCGGGCCAGCCAACTGGCCTATGTCGCCGAGAGAAATCTCTGGGCCGCGATCGACATGGGTGATGCCATCGAAGCAGCCGTAGAGCGTCTGGTCGAACACCCGCACATCGGCCGGCTTGGCCGACGCGAGGGCACGCGCGAACTGGTGGTCGTCGGCACGCCCTACGTGATTGCCTATCGGATCGAATCCGAGACCGTGGTCATCCTGCGGCTCCTTCACGGAGCGCAGAGATGGCCACGCCGCTTGTGAGGGCCGGCGACGGTCACGACGTCGCCCGGCGTAGGGTCGACAGCAGGGCCAGGGCGGCGCACAGCGCTCCCGCGGCGAAGGCGGCGGAGTAGCCGAACCGCGCCGCCACCAGCCCGATCACCGGGCCGGTGGCGGCCAGGCCGATGTCGAAGAAGGCGACATAGGCCCCCAGCGCGGCGCCGCGGCTGGCCGCCGGCACGCGCTTCACCGCCTCGACCCCGAAGGACGGGAAGACCAGGGAGAAGCCGGCCCCGGTCAGGAAGGCGCCGGCCAGCGCCACCTGCGGCACCGCGGCCGCCCACAGCAGCAGCAGGCCCAGCGCCTGGACGGCCAGCGATCCGGCCGCCACCCGGGCGCCGCCGGAAGCGGTCGGGGAAGTGTCCCGAACAGCAGGCCGCGCCAGGATCGGTAGGCGGCCGCCGAAGGCGCT
>NZ_JANX01000087.1 GCF_000767795.1 Inquilinus limosus MP06
ACCCCGGCCGCGCTGGCGGCGCGTTCGCCCGACGGCCGCCTGGCCGGCCTGTTCCGCGCCCTCACCCTGCCGGACGCCGCAGCATTGCCGGACGCGCCGCGCCCGGCGGAGGCCGCCTGAATGCGCGCCGGCCTCGCCCTGTTCCGGCGCGAGCTGGCGGGCTATTTCGCCACGCCGATCGCCGCCGTCTTCGTCGTCGTCTTCCTGGTCCTGGCCGGGGCGCTGCCGATCTATGCCGGCGACTTCTTCGGCCGCGGCGAGGCCGACCTGGAGCCGTTCTTCGCCTTCCTGCCCTGGCTGTACCTGCTGCTGGCCCCCGCCATCGCCATGCGGCTGTGGGCGGAAGAGGCGCGCACCGGCACGGCCGAGCTGCTGTTCACCCTGCCGATCGGCCCCGGCGCCGCGGTGCTGGCCAAGTTCCTGGCCGGCTGGGCAGTGATGGCGCTGGCCCTGGCCCTGACCTTCCCGATGTGGCTGACCGTCGCCTGGCTGGGCAGCCCCGACCATCGGGTGATCGCCGCCGGCTATGCCGGCAGCCTGCTGGTGGCCGGCCTGTACCTGGCCGTCGCCTCCGCCGCCAGCGCCGTGACCCGCAACCAGGTGGTGGCCTTCATCCTCGGCGTCGCCCTGTGCCTCCTCGTCACCATCCCCGGCGCGCCGGCGCTGGCCGGCCTCTTGGGCAACCGGCTGCCGGCGGGAATCGCCGACGCGCTGGCGGTGTTCGGCGTGCTGCCGCATGTCCGGCCGATCGCGCGCGGCGTGATCGACCTGCGCGACCTCGTCTTCTTCGCCACCGTCACCGCCTTCTTCCTGTTCGCGGCGTCGGTGGCGCTTGGCCTGCGGCGGGCGGGGTGACGGCGATGCGGCGACCGCTCCGACACCGCCTGACCGGACTCGCCGCCCTGGTCCTGGCGCTGGCGGCCACGGTCGGCGTCAATCTCTGGGCCGACGGCGCCCTGCGCGGATACCGGCTCGACCTCAGCGAGGACCGCCGCCACGCGCTCGAGACCGCCACCCGCGCCGTGCTGGGGAACCTGAGCCAGCCGGTGACGCTGCGCCTCGTCGTCTCCGACCGGATCGCCGCCGCCTCCCCCGCCTTGGCCGGCTATGCCCGCCGGGTCGAGGCGCGGCTGGAGGACTATGCCGCCGCCGCCGGCGACCGGCTGATCCTGCAGCGCGAGGCGCCGGAGCCGTTCAGCGATGCCGAGGACCGCGCCGTCCAGGACGGGCTGCTGGGCCTGCCGCTGGCCAAGGGCGGCGACCCGGTCTATTTCGGCCTGGTCGGCAGCAGCGCCGCCGACCATGTCGCCATCCCCTTCCTGCGGCCGGAGGAAGAGCCGGCGCTGGACCTGCAGCTGACCCGCATGATCGCGCGGCTGGCCTCGCCGGACCGGCGGCAGGTGGCGGTGGTCAGCACCCTGCCGCTGGGCGGCGCGCTGGCCTTCGGCGGCCGGGTGCTGCCGGCCTTCACCGCCTATCGCGACATGCAGAAGGATTTCGACGTCAAGCCGATCGCGATCAACGACCTGGCGGCCAAGGGCACGGCGGCGCTGGATCCCGCCGTGATCGACGTGCTGCTGCTGGTGCATCCGCGCGACCTGCCGCCGGCCGCGCAATACGCGATCGACCAGTTCCTGATGGCCGGCGGCCGCGCCTTGGTGCTGGTCGACCCGCTGTCCGAGGCGGCGGCGGAGCGGCTGCCGGAGCAGGCGGCGCGCGGCGCCTCCTTCTCTGCCCTCGGCGCCTTCGGGCCGAGCTGGGGGCTGACCCTCGACATCGGCCGGGTGGCGGGCGACCGCGACCTCGCCTCCAGCATCACCGTCCGGCGCGACGACGGCCGCCCGCTGCAGCTGCAGCACCTGGTGTGGCTGACGCTGGGCGAGGCCAATCGCGACGCCGCGGACCCGGCCTTCGCCGGGCTGGGCCCGATCACGGTCGGCACCGCCGGAATCCTGCGGCCGCTGATGGGCGCGTCCACGCAGTTCTCGCCGCTGCTGTTCACCGGCGACCACGGCACCCCGGTCGATGTCGACGAGATCGTGCCGCGCACCGATCCGCAGAAGCTGTGGGCCGCCCACCCGTCCGGCAATGAGCGGCTGGTGCTGGCGGCGCGGGTCAACGGCCATGCCCGCAGCGCCTTCGCCGACCAGCTGCCCGACGGCGTCGCCGTCGACGGCGCGCCGCCCCCGGGGCGGAAGCTGGAGACCGAGACGCTCAACCTCGTGGTGATCGCCGACACCGACATCCTCGACGACCGCTTCTGGGTGGCCCGTGGCCAGCCCGGGCAGCCGGCCCGCGCCTTCGCCGCCAATGGCGACTTCCTGCTGGCCCTGCTGGAGGAGCTGTCCGGCACGCAGGACCTGTCGGCGCTGCGCAACCGGGCGGCCGGCGCCCGGCCCTTCACCCGGATCGCCGAGATCGGCCGCGCCGCCGCGGCGCGGCTGCAGGACAGCGAGACCGCGCTGACCGAAAGGCTGGCCCGGTTCCAGCGCGACATGGCAGCGGCGCAGGGAGCCGAGGGCGGCGCCGAGCCGTCGCGCCAGGCGATCGAGGATCTGCGCGGCAAGATCGTCGGCACCCGCCAGGAGCTGCGCGAGGTCCGGCAGCAGCTGCGCCAGGATGTGGAGACGATCGAACGACGACTGATCTGGCTGAACCTCGCGGCTATCCCAATTCTGATTATGATTTTGATGTCTTCAGTCACCGTGTCCCGGATATTTCGCAAAATCTGACAGTTAAAATCGACATATGCCAATATAATCATCTAGCGCATCCTATTGTATTTTATAAATATAAAGTATTTTTCCTAAAATGAATTGGAAATGATTTGATTGAGTCACTTGCGAGTCTCGGTCCTGCAATAGAATCACTATATGATCAGAGTCATGGTCCGGTGAGATCTTGGAGATCACATGCCCGATTCGGCGCCCTTCTGACGCCGGACCACCCAGGTCGCTCTCGGGCAGCAGCATGATCGAAGACCGATATATCGGGGGAGCACCATGAGCCTGATCAACGGAACCGTCGGTGACGACGTCATCACCGGCACCGACAGCACCGACATCATCTTCGGCCAGGACGGCAACGACCAGATCGAGGGCGGTGCCGGCAGCGACATCATCGACGGCGGCAACGGCGACGACGCCCTCTACGGCAATGACGGCAACGACGTCCTCCTCGGCGGCGCCGGAGCCGATTCCATCGACACCGGCAACGGCCTGAACATTGTCGATGGCGGCGCCGGCGATGACACCATCGGCGGCGGCCTCGACACTGACATCCTGCACGGCGATGCCGGCGACGACACCGTCTTCGCCAACAGCGGCGACGACCTCGTGCTCGGCGGGGACGGCCGCGACTCCCTGTTCGGCGACAGCGGCAATGACACGCTGAACGGTGGCTCCGGCGACGATTTCATCGATGGCGGCGACGGCAACGACGTCATCGTCGGGGGCGCCGGCCAGGACCAGCTGAGCGGCGGCGCCGGCAGCGACACCTTCGTGTACTGCGGCGTCTCGCAGAGCACGCCGGCCGCGGCCGACATCATCCAGGACTTCTCGACCGCCGATCACGACCTGATCGATCTGTCGGCGATCGATGCCAACAGCGGCGCCCGCGGCAACCAGGCCTTCGCCTTCATCGGCACCGAGGTCTTCGGCGGCCATGCCGGCCAGCTGCGCATCGAGTTGATCGACGCGTCGACCGTGCTGGTCCAGGCCGATGTTAACGGCGACAAGACGGCGGATCTCCAGATCGAAGTCCACGGGGCCGGCACTCTCGCCGCCGTCGACTTCATCCTCTGATCCAGCCGCACGAGATGGCTTCCGGAAGCAAATAATTACTCAGTATATATTTGTTTCCGGTATTGCCATTCGCTACAAATCTATGTATTTATCTAAATTTACTTAGGATTTATGTCACGAATCCTCAAAGAATCGATCACGGATTCATCAGCTTAATTTGGAATCATGTGATCGGAACGGCTGAGTCTTGCAACAACGACCCGCTGATCTTCCGAAAGGGTGATCAAAAAAGGGGTGGGTCGGCAGGACGCACCTCTTCCAGGACGAGCGGCCGCGATCCCGCGGCCGTCGACTCGACTCATCGATACGTCAGGAAGGAGACGACACTTGTCCATCCGTCTGAAGACCTGCAGTCTGCTCGCCCTCGCCGCGGGCGCCCTGCTGATCAATGCCGCCCCGGCCTCGGCCGCCGGTGCAATCTACGGCGCCGGCGCCACCCTGCCGTTCAACCTGTACCGTGCCGCCACCGGCACCAGCGCCTGGTTCGACAACTTCGCCGGCGTGGGCTTCACCAGCTGCAACCCGGCCAGCGCGAACTGCATCGCCTTCGCCTCCCTGGGCAGCGGCGCGGGCCTGACCGCGTTCCTCGCCCAGCAGTCGCCGAATGCGACGCCGTCCCTCGTGCCCTATGAGAGCTCGTTCATCCCCTACGCCGAGGGCACCAACGGCTACGGCGCGGGCTCGGCGTTCTTCGATTTCGCCGCCAGCGACGCGACCCTGACCGCCGCCCAGGTCAGCCAGTACACCAGCACCGTGCAGCCGACCCGCGGCGCCGGCATCCAGATCCCGACCGTGGGCAGCCCGGTCGCGATCGCGTTCAACGCCACCGGCCTGAACATCAACCATCCGGTGCCGAGCGGCACGAAGGCCACCACCGGCGGCTCGAGCGGCCTGTGGCTGTCGCGCCGCGCCTATTGCGGCATCTTCACCGGCGCCATCACCAACTGGAACGACCCGGTCCTGACCGCCGACAACGGCGGCGTGCAGCTCAACGCGAACCTGCCGATCAAGGTCTACCGTCGCGCCGATTCCAGCGGCACGACCTTCCTGTTCTCGCGTCATCTGGCGACGGTCTGCAACGGCACGGTCGACAAGACCACCAGCCACGCCGCTGGCAATGTGTCCCTGTGGTCCGGCGGCGTCGGCACCACCGTGACTTGGCCGGCCGCCTTCACCGCGGCCACCGGCAGCGACGGCGTGGCGAAGGCTGTCGCCGCGACCTCCGGCGCCGTCGGCTATGTCAGCCCGGACTATACGCAGCAGTCGACCAGCCCGGCGATCAGCCCGGCTCCGGTTGCCGCGAATCTGCAGAACAGCTTCGACTTCAACAATGGCGGTCCGATCTCGGGCGACACCCCGCGCCCGCCGGCCCCGACCTACACCACCGCGGCCACTGCGTCCTTCGTCGTGCCGGCGACCAACACCCAGGCGGCTTGGGGCACTGCGGCCGACACCACCGCGATGCGCAACCCGACCGGCTCGACGGCCTATCCGGCCGCCGGCTTCACGCTGATCAACTTCTACGGCTGCTATGCCTCGGCGGCCAAGGTCACCGCGCTGAAGGCTTTCGTCGCGGGCTACACCGCGGGCGGCACCTACGACACCCTGGCGCGCAACTCCGCCTTCGCGCCGCTGCCCTCGACCGTCAAGACCGCGGCGAACAGCTGGGTCAGCACCGGCATCACCACCTGCCCGTAACGGCCATGAAGGCTCGGTGAGGATCCTCCGGATCCTCACCGGTCTCCCAAGCCGGCCCGCATCGCCCCAAGGCGGTGCGGGCTTTTTCTATTGCGCCCTCCGACGTCTGCATCACCGACGGCATGTCACCCCTTCGGAGGCCAAGCGCGCCTATCGTGGCGGGCCGGACATGTCCTGCCGCAGGTCCCGCAGCTGTCGTGCGACGGCATCCGGAAAGCGAACTCCACCGCGGCCGAACATGCCAGACCATCCATCCGCCACGATCCGCAGCGCAGATGCCGCAACGAAAGAGGTCCGCGCCTAGTGCGTTCGGCCCATCGAATCGATCCGGCCGAATGATTTCAGATATCCGAAATATCAATGTCACGAATAAGGCGTAGATACTGTCCGTGACGCCGGCCCGATTCCAATTCATTGGAGAATTTCTTCTATCGCCGGCTCGACAACTGACGAATTCATATAGACCTTTGAGATCAAGGTCTATGGATCAGGAGGTTCGACCGATGCTGCAGCTCGGCGGGGTGACGAAACGCTTTGGATCCGTGGCCGCGGTCGACGCGGTCACCCTGGACGTCCCCCGCGGGCAGATGGTCGGCGTCATCGGCAGCTCCGGCGCCGGCAAGTCGACGCTGCTGCGCCTGGTCAACCGGCTGGTCGACCCCAGCGGCGGCCGCATCCTGTTCGAGGGCACCGATATCGGCGCCCTGCGCGGCGGCCCGCTCAGGGCCTGGCGCGCCCGCTGCGCCATGATCTTCCAGCAGTTCAACCTGGTGGACCGGCTCGACGTCCTGACCAACGTGCTGATCGGCCGGGTCAGCGCCAGCGGCACGCTGCCGGTGATGTTCAAGCATTTCTCGCAGGTCGAGCGCGGCATGGCCGCCCGGGCGCTGGACAGGCTGGACCTGCTGCCCCAGGCGCTGCAGCGCGCCGACACCCTGTCCGGCGGCCAGCAGCAGCGCGTCGCGATCGCCAGGGCGCTGGTGCAGTCGCCCGAGATCATCCTGGCCGACGAGCCGATCGCCTCGCTGGACCCGCGCAACGCCCGGCTGGTGATGGACGCGCTGCGGCGGATCAACCGGGAGGACGGCATCACCGTGCTGTGCAACCTGCACACGCTGGAGACGGCACGCCGCTATTGCGACCGCATCGTCGGCATGGCCGCCGGCCGCGTCGTGTTCGACGGATCGCCGGCCGAGCTGACCACGTCCCGGATCCAGGCCATCTATGGCCGCGGCAGCGACGAGGCGATCGACGAGAGCCTGACCGACACCATCGCCGCTTCGGTCCCGCGGCCGGCCGCATCCCGGCCGGAACCGGCCTTCGCCCACTGAACGACCCGCCGGCCCGTGGGCCGGCACCGACCCGGAGAGATCCATGCCGATCGCATCCCTGCGGCGCCGCCTGGCGCTGGCCGCCGCCCTTGCCGTCGCCGCCCTGGCCACCCTGCCCGCCCGCGCCGAGGATTGGCGCCAGCAATATCCGGAGCTGCGCTTCGGCATCTCCAGCAGCGAGAACGAGAAGGATTCGGTGGCCCGTTACGAGCCGTTCGCCGCCTATCTCAGCCGCAAGCTGGGCGTACCGGTGAAGATCACCCGCGGCACCGACTATGCCGCCGTGGTCGAGGCGCTGCGCTCGGACAACGCCGAATTCGCCACCTTCGGCCCGGCCAGCTACGCCCTGGCTCGCAAGGTGATGGGCGACCGGGTCAGGCCGGTGGCGGTGACGCAGGAGATGGACGGCGCCACCGGCTATCATTCGGTGATCGCGGTCCGCGCCGACAGCCCCTATCACAGCCTGCAGGACCTGAAGGGCAAGTCGCTGGCCTATGCCGACCCGAACTCGACCTCGGGCTATGCCGTGCCGCTCTACTTCATGAAGAAGAACGGCATCGACCCGGACACCTTCTTCAGCACCACCGCCTTCTCCGGCAGCCATGAGCTCGGCATCATCGCCCTGCTGAACGGCACCTTCGACGCCGCGGCGACCCATTGGACCAATGCCCAGCGCGGCAACATCCAGCGCATGGAGGAGAAGGGGATGATCCCCAAGGGCTCCGTGCGCATCATCTGGACCTCCGACCTGATCCCCAATTCGCCCTGGGTGGTCCGCACCGACCTGCCGCAGGAGCTGCAGGACGCCTTCACCGAGGCGCTGTTCGCCTTCCCGAAGGAGGATCCGGCGGCGCAGAAGCAGCTCAGCGACGGCCTCTGGAGCGCCTTCGTCCCGGCGAAGCACGAGGACTACCTCGACATCATCGCCATCACCGAGATGAACGCGGCCGAGCGGCGTCGCCGCGGTTCCTGAGCCGGGCCGCACGATGACCCCCGGCACGATCGACGGCTTCGAGCGCGGCTATCGCCGACAGCTGGCGGAGAAGCGCCTGCGCACCCTCGGCATCGGCCTGGTGCTGGTCGCGGCGCTGGCTGCTTCCACCGTCATCGGCGGGGTCGACCCCGCCCGGCTGGCCGCCGGCCTGCCGCAGGCCTGGGCCTATATCTGGGGCACCATCCCGGTGCTGCGGGCCGACAGCCTGGGCGCCGATCTGGGCGAATGGTACTGGGGGCTGGGCAGCTGGCTGCGCCTGGCCGGGGAGACCGTGCTGATGGGCTTCACCGGCACGGTGCTGGGCGGCGCGGCCGGGCTGCTGCTGTGCTTCCCGGCCTCGCGCAACCTGGTGCAGGGCCGCGCCCTGCACTTCGCCTGCCGGCGGGTGCTGGAGGTGGCGCGGACGGTGCCGGAGCTGGTCTACGCCCTGATCTTCGTCTACGCCTTCGGCCTCGGCCCCTTCGCCGGCGTGCTGGCGATCGCGGTCCACACCGCAGGCGCCCTGGGCAAGCTGTTCGCCGAGGTGAACGAGAATGTCGACCCGGGGCCGATCGAGGGCGTGCGCGCCGCCGGGGGCACCTGGCCGGCGATCATGCGGCTGGCAGTGCTGCCGCAGGTGCTGCCGAACTTCGCCAGCTACGCCCTGCTGCGCTTCGAGATCAATGTCCGCTCCGCCTCAGCCCTCGGCATCGTCGGCGCCGGCGGCATCGGCGAGGAGCTGTACCTGTCGGTGCGCCAGTTCGAGTACCCCGACATCAGCGCCATCCTGCTGCTGATCATCGCCCTGGTGTCGATCATCGATCTCGGCTGCGAGGCGGTGCGCCACCGCCTGATCGGCCGCGACGCGCTGAGGATGGTGTGACCATGGCCCGGACAGCGACCATCGATCCGGCGGAGCTGGCGGCGCTGCAGGCCGCCCATCCCCGGCTGTTCCGCCGGTCCGCGGCCGAGCGGGCGCGCAGCTGGGGCGCCTGGATCGGCCTCCTGGCCCTGTTCGGCTTCGGCCTGTGGTGGATAGACGCCTCGCCGGCGCGGATCTGGGGCGGGCTGTCGAAGCTGGGCTTCATGATCGGGCTGATGCTGCCGCCGTCGGACGGCGGCGCCCTGTGGGACTTCGCCTATGCGCTGCTGGAGACGCTGGCGATGGCCTTCCTGGGCACCCTTCTGGCGGTGGTCGCCGCGGTGCCGCTGGGCTTCCTCGGCGCCCGCAACATCGTGCCGAACTGGATCTTCCATTTCAGCCTGCGCCGGCTGTTCGACGGCTTCCGCGGCGTCGACACGCTGGTCTGGGCGCTGATCTTCGTCAGCGCCGTCGGCATGGGGCCCTTCGCCGGCATCCTGGCGATCGCCTTCAGCGACATGGCGGTGCTGGCCAAGCTGTATGCCGAGGCGATCGAGGGCGCCGACCGCCGGCCGGTCGAGGGCGTGCGCGCGGCCGGGGCCAACGGGCTGCAGTCGCTGCGCCTGGCGGTGCTGCCGCAGGTGCTGCCGCTGATGCTGAGCCACGCCCTCTACTTCTTCGAATCCAACACCCGGTCGGCCGCGATCCTCGGCATCGTCGGCGCCGGCGGCATCGGCCTGCAGCTGTCCGACCGCATCCGCATCAACAACTGGGATGAGGTGCTGTTCATCGTCCTGATGATCCTGGCGACGGTGGCGGCGATCGATGCCGCGTCGCGCCGGATCCGGATGGCGATCATCCGTCCCCCCGCCCGGCGCGGCTGACCGACCGGCCCCGTCCCTTCCGAGAGATTTTCAGAGTCCCCAACACCGTCATTGCGGGCGCAGCTTCGTCGGCTTCGCCTCCTCGCAATGACGGTGAGGAATGGGCCGGGTTGACAGCCCTTCATCTCGGCCCATAGATTCAAAATAGAAAATGCGTTCAAAATATTGAACTATCGCTTGGAAGAGGCCCGGGACGTGAGCGGCAGGGGCGCGGAGCGCATCCTCGATCTTCTGGAATGGCTGGCGGCCCGGGCCGAGCCGGCGGCGCTGGCGGATGTCGCGCAGACGCTGGCGCTGCCGAAGAGCAGCACCCTGCTGCTGCTGCGCCTGCTGGTGGAGCGCGGCTATGCCGAGCGGATGGCCGACGGCCGCTACCGCCTGGTCCGCCTGCCTGGCGACCGCCCCGAGGGCCGCGAGGCCTGGGCCATCCTGCTGCGCCTGGCGGCGCCGCATTTGAACCGTGCGGTCGAGCAATCGGGCGAGAGCGTCTTCGTTGCCGTCCTGGATGGCGACGAGATCCGCTACCTGAACAAGCTGCTGCCGGACCGCGAGATCCGGTACGACCGCAACATCGGCCCCACCCGCGTGCCGCACCAGGTGTCGAGCGGCGTGGTGCTGCTGGCCGGGCTGCCGGCCGCGGAGCTCACAGCCTATTGCGGCCGCCTGGGCCTGGATGCGGGGCAGCGGCGGGAGCTGCAGGCCCGCGCCGAGGCCGCCGCGCGCGACGGCTTCCACTTCAATCCCCAGGGGGTGGTCGAAGGCGCCTCCGGCGTCGCCGCGCCGATCCTCGACGGCGCCGGCCGGGCGGTGGCCGCGCTCAACATCTCCGGCCCGCATCCCCGGGTCGTCGCCAACCTGCCGAAGATCACCCGGGCCGTTTTGGACGGCGCGCAGGCGATCTCGGCCGAGATCGCCAAACGAAGCAGCAACCGCTCTGGGAGGAGCACCCGCACATGAAGCACCCCATCGCCGCCGGACTCCTGGCCCTCGGCCTCGCTGCCGTGACGACGACCGCCCTCGCCCAGGAGGCGAAGGTGCCCGCCGGCTATCCGGCCGACTACGCCGCGGTGATCGAGGGCTCGCGCTCCGAAGGCGGCCTCGTCGTCTACTCGAACATGGCGGATACCAACTGGCAGCCGCTGCTGCAGGGCTTCCGGGAAGCCTATCCCTGGATCAAGGTCGAGACGCTCGACCTCGGCTCCGGCACCGTGCATTCCCGCTGGGAGGCGGAGGCCGGGTCGGGCTCCCGCACGGCCGACATCCTGATCTCCGGCGCCAATGACCGCTGGGCGGCCTATGCCGGCGACGGCCGGATGATGGACTACCAGAGCCCCGAGCTGGCGGCCCTACCCGATTTCGCCCATCCCGCGCCCGGCATCTACACCCTGTCCGCCGACCCGCTGGTGATCACCTACAACGCCGCCCTGCTGACCGACGACCAGCGGCCGACCGGCTTCGCCTCGCTGGTGGCCAAGGCGGCGGCGGACCACGGCAGCTTCGACGGCAAGATCACCACCTATGACGCGGCCCGCAACTCCTTCGGCCTGGCCGCGTGGTGGAGCTTCCTCAACGCCAAGGGCGCGGATGGCTGGGCCGAGCTGGCGAAGATCGGGCCGATGATCCGCGGCGAGGTGTCGGGCGGTGCGATGAACGAGAAGATCGCCACCGGCGAATATGTCGTCGGCGTCGCCGTCTCCGGCATCACCATCTTCCCGCGCCTGGACCAGCCGGGCGGCGAGCTGCTGGGCTTCGCCTTCCCCGATGACGGCACCATCATGATGCTGCGCGGCATGGGCATCCCGAAGGGCACGGCCAACCCGAACTCGGCCAAGCTGTTCGTCGACTACGCCTTGAGCCATGCCGGCCAGACGCTGATCGGCAAGGGCGGCCTGACCCCGCTGCGCAACGACGTCGACGAGGCGGAGGTCCGCTACACCTACCAGGGCATCGAGAAGACGGTCGGCAAGGACAAGATGATCATCGCCGGCTTCGACAAGGGCCTGATCACGGAGGCCGCCCCCTTCGTCGAGAAGTGGAAGGCGGCGATGGCGGGCCGGTGACCGCCTGCCTCGCTTCACCCCTCCGGCTGCCCCTCCAGCGGACAGAGCCATGACCGATCTGACACTGCCCAGGGCCGCGCGCGGCTGGGACCGCTCGCGCCTGATCTTCTGGGGCGTCGCGATCCTCTCGACCCTGCTGGTGATCGGGCCGCTGGCGCCGATCCTGGCGCAGGCCTTCCTCGACCGCCCGCTCTACGCCGAGGGCGCCACGGCGACGCTGGGCAATTTCCAGCGCCTGTTCGGCGACCCGACGATCCTCGGCATCTTCGGCAACACGCTGGTCTTCGCCGTGCTGACCATGGTGGTGGCGCAGCTGTTCGGGTCGGTCATGGCGGTGGTGGTCGGGCGCACCAACCTGCCCGGCCGCACATGGATCGGCGAGATCCTGATCTGGCCGCTGTTCGTATCGAACCTGGTCATCGCCTTCGGCTGGCTGACCATGTACGGCCCGTCCGGCTACATCTCGCTGGCGATGAAGAGCTGGTTCGGCTTCGTGCCCTGGAACCTGTACTCGATCGCCGGGATGGGCATCGTCGCCGGCCTCAGCCAGGCGCCGCTGTCCTACCTGATGTGCCTCGGCGCCGTCACCAAGGCAGACCCGCAGCTGGAGGACGCCGCCCGCTCCGCCGGCGCCGGCCCGTTCCGGGCCCTGTTCTCCGTCACCGTGCCGATGATGCGGCCGGCGATGATCTATTCCAGCGTGCTCAACTTCGTGATCGGGATCGAGATGCTGGCGATCCCGCTGCTGTTCGGCGCGCCGGGCGGCCTGAACACGGTGACGACCTTCCTCTACAACAACGGCATCAACGCCGCGGTGCGGCCCGACTACGGCATCGTCGGCGCGGCCGCGCTGATCCTTCTGCTGATCGTGGCCGGCCTGGTCTGGCTGCAGGGCGCATTGATGAAGGGCAGCGGCCGCTTCGTCACCGTGCGCGGCAAGGCCAGTCGGCCGTCGACGCTGGATCTCGGCCCCTGGCGCTGGATCGCCTTCGCCGCCGTCCTGGCCTATGTGCTGCTGACCATCGTCGCGGTCTTCGCCGGCATCGTCATGCGCTCGGGCGTCAGCTTCCTCACCCCGCTGATCCCGTTCTGGAAGCTGGTGACGACGGCGAATTTCGCCACCGTCTTCGCGTCGGAGACCTATGTCCGGTCGATCGTCAACTCGGTGGTCATCGCCCTGGTTGGCGGCGTGATCGGCACCTTCTTCATCGCCGTGATCGCGCTGGTGGCCCGGCGGTCGGAATTCCGCTACGCCCGGGCGCTGGAATACGTCGCCCTGTTCCCGCGGGCGCTGCCCGGCATCATCGCCGGCCTCGGCTTCTTCTACGCCGTGGTCTGGGTCCCTGGCCTCGACATGATCCGCGGCACCATCGGCATCCTGATGGTCGCCTTCATCCTGCGCTACATCCCGGTCGGCTTCGGCGCCATCGCGCCGGCCCTGGCCCAGATCGGCGAGGAGCTGGACCGCGGCGCCCGCATCTCCGGCGCCGACTGGTGGACGACGGTGACCCGGATCGTGCTGCCGATCCTGAAGCCGGCGCTGTTCTCCTGCTTCGCGCTGCTGTTCATCCACTTCTTCAAGGAATACGTCACCGCCGTGTTCCTCTTCCAGCCGGGGTCGGAGATCATCGGCACCACGATGCTTCAGCTCGCGGCCCAGGGCGACAACGGCCCGGTGGCGGCGCTGGCGACGATCCAGATCGTGATCACCGCCGCCTTCGTCCTGCTGGCCCGCCCGGTTTTCGGAGCAAAGATCTATGGCTGACCTGGTCCTGGACCGCCTGACCATCCGCTACGGCGACGTCACCGCGGTCAACGACATCTCCATCCATGTCGCGGCGGGAGAGTTCCTGACCTTCCTCGGCCCTTCCGGCTGCGGCAAGTCGACGACCCTGTTCTCGGTCGCCGGGCTGAATCATGCCACCTCCGGCACCATCCGGATCGGCGACGCGGTGCTGTTCGACGGCGGCCGCGGCGTCTTCGTCCCGCCGGAGCGGCGCGACATCGGCCTGGTGTTCCAGAGCTACGCCCTGTGGCCGCACAAGACGGTCGCCGAGAACCTGGCCTTTCCGCTGAAGCTGCGGAAGATCGGCCGGGCCGAGCGCGACGAGCGGATCCGCGAGGTGCTGTCGCTGGTCGAGATGACGCGCTATGCCGAGCGCTACCCGTTCGAGCTGTCGGGCGGCCAGCAGCAGCGCGTGGCGCTGGCCCGGGCTCTGGTCTACCGCCCCCGCCTGCTGCTGCTGGACGAGCCGCTGTCGAACCTGGATGCCAAGCTGCGCGAGCGCGCCCGGGTCTGGCTGCGCGAGCTGCAGGAGCGGCTGCACGTCACCACCATCTATGTCACCCACGACCAGTCGGAGGCGCTGGCCGTGTCCGACCGCATCGCGGTGATGAGCATGGGGCATCTGCGGCAGCTCGGCACGCCGAAGGAGATCTATGAGCGGCCGGCCGACGCCTTCGTCGCCGACTTCATCGGCTCATCCAACTTCCTGTCGGGCCGCATGGTCGGAGAGGCGAACGGCCGCGCCACGGTCGAGCTGGCCGACGGCAGCCGCCTGACCGTACCGGCGGGCAGCCCGGCCGGGGACGGCAGCCTGGTCGTCGCCGTCCGCCCCGAGCGGATCGAGCTGGTCGACGGGCCGGGCGAGAACGCCATCCCGGTCGAGGTCGCGCACGGCACCTATCTGGGCCCGGTGTACCAGTATGAGGTGGCCGGCGGCGGCACCACCTTCCGCATCCAGACCAGCCATGCGGTCGAGGCGCGGACCGCCTTCGTCCGCATCCCGCCCGAGGCTGCGGCGATCTTCGCCGCCGGCCCGGAAGCCCCATGAACGAGACGCCGATGACCGAACAGCCGATCCGCTTCGACCCGACGCTGCAGGGCCCCCTGTCCGGCGTGCGCGTCCTCGACCTGTCCCGCCTGGTCGCCGGCAACATGCTGTCGCTGCAGCTCGCCGATTTCGGCGCCGACGTGGTCAAGATCGAGCCGCCGCAGGGCGACCCGCTGCGCGACTGGACCGATGACGGCCAGTCGCTGCACTGGAAGGTCTATGCGCGCAACAAGCGGTCGATGGTGCTGAACCTGCGCGAGGCGGCCGACATGGACGCGCTGCTGGCGCTGGTGGAGACGGCCGACGTCTTCATCGAGAACTTCCGCCCCGGCACGCTCGAATCCATGGGCATCGCCCCG
Organism: Inquilinus limosus MP06; assembly: GCF_000767795.1. GTDB lineage: Bacteria > Pseudomonadota > Alphaproteobacteria > DSM-16000 > Inquilinaceae > Inquilinus > Inquilinus limosus_E. The sequence continues at coordinate 14,805 of NZ_JANX01000087.1, forward strand.
GAGCGCCTCCTGAAGCTCAACCCCAACCTGATCGTGGTGCGGATCTCCGGCTTCGGCCAGACCGGCCCCTATGCCGCCTATCCTGGCTTCGGCACGCTGGTCGAGGCGATGAGCGGCTTCGCCGCCCGGACCGGCTTCCCCGACCGCGAGCCGGTCCTGCCGCCGCTGGCGCTGGCCGACATGATCTCCGGCATGACCGGGGCGCAGGCCGTGACCATGGCGCTGCTGGCCCGCGAGAAAGGCCTGTCGAGGGGCCAGGTGATCGACCTGTCGCTGCTGGAGCCGATCTTCGCCGTGCTGGGCCCGGAGGCGGCGATCCACCGCGTCACCGGCAAGGTCAAGCAGCGCACCGGCAGCGCCTCCAACACCTCCTCGCCGCGCAACGTCTATCGCTGCGGCGACGGCCACTATGTCGCGCTGTCGGGGTCGATGCAGGTGATCGCCATGCGCATCTTCGACATCATTGGCCGGCCGGACATGAAGACCGATCCGCGCTTCTCCAGCAACGCCGCGCGGGTGAAGCACCGCGACCTGGTCGACCAGGCCGTCGGTGCCTGGTTCGCCGAGCGCGACCGCGAGACGGCGCTGCAGGTGATGCGCGACGCCGGGGCCACGGTCGGGCCGGTCTACGACATCGCCGACATCGCCGCCGACCCGCATTTCCGCGAGCGCGGCGTGATCGTCGAGGTCGAGGATGCCGACAACGGCTCGCTGCCGATGCACGCCGTGCTGCCGCGCCTGTCCGGCACGCCGGGCGGGCTGCGGCGACCCGCCCCTGCCCTCGGCGAGCATACCGAGGAGCTGAAGGCCGAGATCGCCCGGGCCGCGCAGACCGGCAAGGGAGACGCCCCGTGATCCGCTCGCTGCTTTACGTCCCGGCCTCCGAGCCGCGCTTCATCGAGAAGGCGCACACCCGCGGCGCCGACGCCGTGATCCTCGACCTGGAGGACGCCGTCGCGCCGTCGCGCAAGGCGGCAGCGCGGGACGCGCTGGCGGAGAGTGTCGCCCAGGCCGGCCAGTCCGGCGCCATGGTCCATGTCCGGATCAACGCCGAGCCGGAGCTGCGCTTCCTCGACGCCGAGGCCGCCTGCCGCGCCGGCGCCGCGGGGCTGATGGTGGCGAAGACAACCTCCGCGGCGGAGCTGACCGAGCTGGCCGGGCGGGTCGAGCCGATCGAGAGGGAGC
>NZ_JANX01000088.1 GCF_000767795.1 Inquilinus limosus MP06
GGCGGCAGCGGGTGCGGCGGGCTGCGGGGCGGCCGGCGGGGGCGCGGCCGGGCGAGGATCGTCCAGCGCCTCGGTCAGCTCCAGCACGTCGTCATCGACCGCTGCGGAGGATGGCGCGGGCTGAGGCCGAGCAGGCTCACCCACGGCGGCCCGGCCGCGCGCCGGATCGTCCTCGGTGATCATGCGCCGGATGGAGGCCAGGATCTCCTCCATCGACGGCTCCTGCTGTGCCCGCGTCTCGCTCATCCTCTCGGTCGTCTTCCACTTTCACGCAATGATCATGCCCGGGCCCGGGCATCCAGAGACTGTCGACATGACCTTGATTATCAGGCCAAGCCGGCAATCACAGACATGTGGTGGCCCGGCGAGGCCGGGCAACCATGCTCACTCGTCGACCGACGTGCCAAACCAGCGGGCGCGGGTCTTCTGATAGTCCGGCTCCGGATCGTAGACCTTGACCGCCAGGCCCATGTCCTGCGCGGTCAGGCTGCCGACGGCGTTGCGCAGCTGGTAGCCGGCGACCACCTCGTTGCGCCGCGCCTGCACCAGGCTCAGCTCGGCATTGAGCAGGTTCTGCTGCTCCTGCAACACGTCGAGCACGGTGCGCGATCCGACCTGGGCTTCCTGCTGCAGGCCTTCCACCGCCAGCTGCTCGGCCTTGACTGCGGCCTGGAACGACTTGATCGCGGCCCGCGCCGTCACCAGCGCCTGCCAGGACTGAACCGCGGCCTGGATCGCCTGGCGCCGCTGCGATTCGATCTCGATCCGCCGCTGGCCGTGGGTGTAGCGGGCCTGGCGAACCAAGGATTCCTGGTTGCCCTGCGAGTAGAGCGGGATCGTCACCTGGGCCACGATCGCCGCGGAATCGACGCGCGACTGCGCCCCGAAGCTCGCCTGCTGCGGCCCCAGAAGTTCCCCGACGAACCCGGGAGAGGTCTCGTATCTCGTCGTCGGATGCGAGACCGTCGAGTACTGGCGCTGGAGCCGCGCCTGCACGTCGATCGACGGCAGCAGCGCGCCGAACTGCAGGTCGATGTTGTCGGCCGCGGCCCGTTCAGTGAACAGCGCGGCGACGATGCCGGGATAGTTCGCCTGGGCCTTCTGGATCGCGTCCTGCATCGAGGACGGCAGGCCGACCGGGACCGCCGGCGTCTCCAGCGTCCCCGGCGGCTGGCCGATGACGCGCTCGAAGGTCGCCCGGGCGGCCCGCAACGTGCCCTCCGCCTCGATCCGGCCGGCCACGGCGCTGGCCAGGCTGGCCTCCGCCTGGCTGACGTCGGTGCGGGTCACCTCGCCGACATTGAACCGGTCCTGGGTCGCCTGCAGCTGCCGGCGCAGCACCGTCTCGTTGTTGCGCCGCACATCCAGCGCCGACTGGGCCTGGACCACGTCGGCATAGGCGGTGGCGGCATCCAGCAGCACCGTCTGCTCGGTGGTCTGGACGACGGCGCGGGTCGCCATGATCGTGTTCTCGGCGCGGTTCACCGCGGCCTGGGTCCGCCCGCCATTGTAGATGTTCTGCGTGACGGTGATGCCGAGCGTCGCCGGGTTCACCTCATGCCACCGGCTGTCCCGCCCCCCGTTCGAGCTGCGGAGGGCGCTGCCGCCCGCGACCCCGTCGGTCTGCGTGTTGCTGAACGTGCTGCCGATGCTGGCGCTGGCGCTGATCTCCGGCCGGTAGCCGGACAGGGCCTGGGCGATGCCTTCGTTGGTCGCCTTCAGCTGGGCGATATCGGCGGCGAGATCGGGGTTGGTGGCATAGGCCGACGCCAGGGCCTCGGCCATCGTCTGCGCCGAGGCCGACGCGGTGCCCAGCATCAGCACGGCGGACAGCACCGCGGTGGAGAGGCCGAACCGTCCAAATCGTGTCATCGTCAATACCGTCCCATGGTTGGGTCGATCTCGCGCGCCCAGGCATCGATGCCGCCGCGCAGATTGACCACGTTGTCCATGCCCCTTGCCGAAAGCCACCGCACCACCTGCGCGCTGCGCCCCCCGTGGTGACACATGACGATCACCGGGCGATCGCCCGGAATTTCCTCGACCCGGCCCGGGATCTCGCCCATCGGGATGTCGAGCGACCCCTCGATCCGGCACACCGCCAGCTCCTGCGGCTCGCGCACATCGACCAGCACGTGCCCCGTGCCGTCGCGCCGCCAATCCGCCAGGGTCGCCACGTCGATCTCGAAAAGCTGCACCCGATGCCCCACTCAGAACTGGAAGGCCGGCTTGCGCTCGAAGCCGGGCAGCATCGCCGTCGCCGCATCGAACAGCGGGCGCTGCGACACGACTCCATCGACCGCGCTGACCAGCATAGCACGGCCGACGCCGTCGCCGTCATCCACCACGGTGAGCAGCCGGCCGCCGGGCGCCAGCTGCGCCAGCAGTGCCGCCGGCACCTCGGCCACCGCGCCGTCGACCAGGATCACGTCATACGGCCCCTCGGCCGCCCAGCCTTCGGTCAGCCGCCCCTCGACCAGGGTCACGCGCTGGACGCCGAGCTCGGACAGCGCGCCGCGCGCGGTGGCCAGCAGGGTCTTGTCCTCCTCCAGCGCCACCACCTTGGCGGCGAGGCGGGAGATGAGGGCGGCGCTGTAGCCGGTGCCGGCACCGACGACCAGGACGCGGCTGCCGGGCGTGATCCGGGCATCGTTCAGGAGCCGGCCGAGCACCCGGGGCTCCATCAGCACCCGGCCGCCGCCGACGGCGACGTCCTCGTCGACATAGGCGACGCCGCGCCGGTCGGCCGGCACGAAGCGCTCACGCGGGACGGCCATCATCGCGTCGATCAGAGCCTGGTCGATGACCTTGTTGGGCTTGATCTGCCCTTCGACCATGTTCAGGCGGGCGGCTGCGTAGTCGACCATGGGATTCCGCAATCTGAGGACGGCGAGCCACGACGGCCGGGACGGTCGCCGCGCGCTCGAACGCAGCGGTTATATCGGCCTTCGCGCCCGCAACACAATCAGTCTGTTACCGGGCGGTCTAACGCCGCCCGGCCTCGGTCTGTTACCGGGCGGTCCGATGCCGCCCCGCCGTGCCGGCCGCCTCGGCGTCGAAAGTTCCGCGCAATCGTTCTTGACCCTGCTTCTCGGCGGACGATATACGGGGGCCGCCGTTGGGGCGCGATGGCTGAGTGGTCAAGCAGCGGACTGCAAATCCGTGCACGCCGGTTCGATTCCGGCTCGCGCCTCCAAACGGCCCGCCTGAAATGTCGGCTGGGCCAGCACCTCCAAAAAGTGTGATCGGGGGTGCAAGTCAGGCTTGGCAGGGCGGGGCGAGGTTGCTATAAGCCGCGCCACCAACAGCCCGGAGCGATCCGGCGCTCATGTTCCCTGGTAGCTCAGTTGGTAGAGCAGCTGACTGTTAATCAGCGGGTCACTGGTTCGAGTCCAGTCCAGGGAGCCACTCCTTTCCATTCTCCAGAGATCGTCCGGCCGGTACATTCGGTCGCGCCATCTTGGCACTGGCGTGCAGTTGTATTAAATCCAGGTGGTTCCCGGGCGTTCCTTGACGGTCCCGGCTTCCGGAACCGCGATGGCCCCGCACGACGCACAGCTTCGCAACGGCATGACGACCCAGGCGCCGACTGAGACGGTCGCCGCCCGTCCGGTCGTGGTCGGCTCCTACAACGTCCACAAATGCGTCGGGCTGGACCGCCGCTTCGATCCGCTGCGCATCGCCGCCGTCGTCGACGAGTTGAAGGCCGATGTGGTGGCGCTGCAGGAGGTGGACCGCCGCTTCGGCCGGCGCTACGGCCTGCTGGACGCCGAGACGCTGCGCCGCGACAGCGGACTGCATCTGGTGCATGTCTCCGATCTTCCCGATGGCCATGGCTGGCACGGCAACGCCCTCTTGGTGCGCGAAGGCGAGGTCACCCGCCTGCGCCGCCTGACCCTGCCAGGGGCCGAGCCGCGCGGCGCCATCGTCACCGAACTGGCCCTGCCCGCCGGCCGCCTGCGGGTGGTCGCCGCCCATTTCGGCCTGCTGCGCCGCTGCCGGATGCGCCAGTCCGCCATGATCCTGGACGAGATCGCCGCCGGCGAGAGCATGCCGACGCTGCTGGTCGGAGACCTGAACGAGTGGCGTCCCGGCCGGCGCTCCTCGCTGCGACCGCTCGGCGCCCTGTTCGGCCCGCTGCAGGCCAGCCCGCCCAGCTTCCCGGCGCCGCTGCCGCTGGTCTCGCTCGACCGCATCCTGGGCTGGCCGCAGGGCGTGCTGCGCCAGGTCGAGGTCCATCGAAGCCCGCTGTCGCGGATCGCCTCGGACCACCTGCCGCTCAAGGCCGCGATCGACCTCGGGGTCGCCCTGCCGGCCGGCGCCGCGCCGCTGTCCCAGGCCGCCTGATCCGCTCAGCGGGACGCGTCGACGCCGAGCTCCTTCGCCAGGGATTCGAACTCATCGCGGATGTCGTTGACCGTCGGCAGGCCCAGCGCCTTCAGCTCGGCGTGAACCTTGCGCGCGGGCTCGGAATCCAGATCCCGCTTGAAGTTCACCACGACCTCCTTCGCCGAGCCGTAGCCGCGATAGCGCTCGACCTCGGTCCGGGTCGCCTTCTGGACATGCTCCAGCTTGCGCTTCTCGGCCTCCGACCGGCCTTCGGCCTGGGCCTTGAGCACCGGATCGAAAGCACGCCGGGTGACGAAATCGACCAGCTTCTCCCTCGTGTCAGGCATGACGATCTCCTGCCGTTTTGACGTCCATGAGGTTTTGGAGGTTTACGGCACGAGCTGATGCCCGGTTCCGAGGCGCCCTCCCCCCTTGGGGTGATGGCGCCGGCTGGCGCGGGCTTTCCATAGTTCTTCCCCAATGACCATGACGGGGCCTGCCGACCGCAGCGACAAGGCGGCGGACGGCCCAGGGAGGACGAGAATGACGGACCAGCCCATCGGGCTCACGCGGACGCTGCGGCTGCCCTCGGTCGTGCTGTTCGGCCTGGCCTACATGACGCCGATGATCGTGTTCGGCACCTTCGGCATCCTGGCGCAGAAGACCGGCGGCGCCGTGCCGACCGCCTATCTGGTGGCGCTGGTGGCCGTGCTGCTGACCGCCTGGTCCTATGGCCGCATGGCCGCGGCCCATCCCGTCGCCGGATCGGCCTACACCTACACCCGCCGCGCCTTCGGCGGCCATGCCGGCTTCCTGGTCGGCTGGGCCATTCTGCTCGACTATTTCTTCCTGCCGATGGCGATCTGGCTGATCGGCGCGGCCTATCTCTCCGCCGCCTTCCCCGACGTGCCGCAATGGGTCTGGATCCTCGCCTTCATCGGCGTGACCAGCGCCATCAACATCATCGGCATCAGGCTGGCCAACGGCGTCAACATCGTGCTGATGCTGGTCCAGTTCGCGGTGCTGGCCGCCTTCGTCGCGCTGTGCGTCCGCTACGCCCTGGCCGGGCCGGAGGTCCGGCCGCTGTTCTCGGCCGATCCCTTCACCGGCAGTGACGGCACTCTGCCCGCCTATCTCGCCGGGGCGGCCATCGCCGCCTACTCCTTCCTCGGCTTCGACGCGGTGACGACACTGACCGAGGAGACGGTGGAGCCGTCGCGGACCATCCCCAAGGCGATCATGCTGATCGCGCTGCTGGGCGGCGGCATTTTCATCCTGGCCGCCTATTTCACCCAGCTGGCCTTCCCCGGCGGCGACGTCGCCAATGTCGACAGCGCCGCCTTCGACGTCGCCAAGGCGATCGGCGGCGACCTTTTCGTCATGCTGTTCCTGGCCGGGCTGATCGTGGCGCAGTTCGCCTCCGGCCTCTCGGCCCAGGCCAGCGTCGGCCGGCTGCTGCTGGCGATGGGCCGCGACGACGTGCTGCCGCGATCCGCCTTCGGCTATGTCCACCCGGTCCTGCGTACGCCGGTGTTCAACATCGCCCTGGCCGGCGTAGTGGCACTGGCGGCGCTGAAGCTGGACGTCACCACCTCGACCTCCTTCATCAATTTCGGCGCCTTCGTCGCCTTCATCTTCGTCAACCTGTCGGTGATCAAGCTGCTGTGGATGGGCGCGGCCGAGCGTGGCCTGGGCACCATCATCGGGGCGCTGGCGGTGCCGGTGCTGGGCGCCCTGTCCAATTTGTGGCTGCTGGTCAGCCTGGACGAGCATGCCAAGGTGCTGGGGCTGGCCTGGCTGGCACTCGGAATCGTCTACCTCGCCTGGCTCACCCGGATGTTCAGCCAGCAGCCGCCGGAGACGCAGTTCCGCGAGGCCGGGGACGCCTCTATCCCGACGGCGCAGCCAGGAATGCGGTGAAGCGGGCGAACAGCTCCGCCTGCGAGGCGATGCCGAGCTTGCGGTGGATGCTCTTGCGGTGGGTCTTCACCGTCTCCTGCCCCAGCTCGAGCAGGGCGCAGATCGAGGGAGTCGAATGGCCCTTCAGGATCAGCCCGACGATCTCGGCCTCGCGCCGGGTCAGCCGGCCGCCGCCCAGATCGACGATGCGGGTGACGAGATCTCCGGTCCCGGCCGGCTCCGGCACCGCGCCGAAGCCGGCCCAGTGCCGCTCGCAGAGCGCGCAGACCATCGGCGCCGCGTCGCGCAGCCGGGCGATCTCGGCCCGGCCGAACCGGGCATGGCCGCGCCGCCGGGTCACCGACAGCACCCCGGTCACGCCTTGGCCGAGATCGAGCACGTAGCCGACCTCGTCCAGGATGCGGGTGCGGATGTAATGGCGCTTGTAATATTCGCTCTGGGCGAACCGGTCGGGGGCCAGATCCGCCATCACCAGGAACCGGTCTGCGGTGCCGGCCCGCACCGCCCCGAAGAATGGGTCCAGCAGATAGGCGCCGGCGATGTAGCCGTCGACGATGACGGCGGCGAGGTCCGGCGCCTGGCGGTTGTGCAGGTCGAGCGGCGGCGCGTCACCGCGATAGGCGAAGCCGTTCAGCATGTCGAACGGCACCAGCGCCGCCAGAGCCCCGCCCAGCCGGTCCGGGAACGCCGCCGTGCCGACCGCCGCCATCGCCGCCGCCAAGCCGGCGTTCCAAGCCGCAAACTCCATGCCCTGCCTTTCCGCTCCCGCCCGCTATCCTTGGGCGGAGTGGCCCCGGCCGCAAGCTGTCCCTGAGGATCGAGAGATGACCGATACGCCCAGCGTCCGCAGCATCACCGAGACCATCGCCGCCGGGCGGACCAGCGCCCGCGCGGTGGTCGCCGAGGCCCTGGCCCGCGCCCATGCGGCGCAGGAGCGGCTGAACTGCTTCACCCTGATCCTGGACGACGAAGCGATCGCTACGGCCGAGGCCGCGGATGCGGCGGTCGCGGCCGGCCGCGCGCCGGGGCCGCTGCACGGCGTGCCGGTGGCGATCAAGGACCTGACCCCGACCCGCGGCCACCTGACCACGCTGGGATCGCATTCGACCGGCGACTGGATCCCGAACCGGTCGGCGCTGGTGGTGCGGCGGCTGGAGGCGGCCGGCGCGATCGTGATCGGCAAGACCACCACCCCGGAATTCGCCCATTCCAGCTTCACCACCAGCCCGCGCTGGGGCGTCACCCGCAACCCGTGGGACCCGGAGCGGTCGCCGGGCGGCTCCTCCGGCGGCTCCGGCGCCGCGGTCGCGGCCGGGGTGGTGCCTCTCGCCGAGGGCACCGACATGGGCGGGTCGGTGCGGATCCCGGCCGCCTTCTGCGGCGTGGTCGGGTTCAAGCCTAGCCTGGGCCGGATCCCGATGACCATCCTGCCCAGCCAGTTCGACGACATCTCGCATTTTGGCCCGCTGGCCCGCGGCGTCGACGACGCCGTCGCCTTCCTGGCCGCGACCGCGGGGCCGAGCGACGAGGACATCAACTCCCTGCCCCTGCCCTTCGACGCCGCGGCGACGCGGATCGGCGGGCTGGCCGGGCGGCGCTTCGCCCTGTCGATGGATCTCGGCTACTACGCCATCGATCCGGAGGTCGAGGCCGCGGTGCTGGCGGCGGCAGAGGCGCTGCGCCGTGCCGGCGCGGTGGTCGAGGAGGTGCGCCTGCCCTGGACCCGGGCGGCGAGCGACCGCTGGCTGGACCTGTGGTGCGTGTTCATGGCGGCGTTCCAGGGCCACAGCCTGGCCGAGTACCGCGACCGGATGGACCCGATCCTGGTCGGGCTGATCGACCGCGGCCTGACCTTGGGCGCAGCCGAGGTGAAGCGGATCGAGATCCTGCGCAGCCGGATGTGGAACGAGCTGTCGGCCGTGCTGGCCGGCCGCGACGCCCTGCTGTGCCCGACCTGCGCCGTACCGCCCCCGCCCGTCACCCTGACCGATGACGATTTCGCGGCGGATCGGCCGGACGGGCGCTATGGCGGCCTCGACCTGACCGCGCCGTTCAACCTGCTCTCCCCCTGCCCCGCCCTGTCGCTGCCGGCAGGGCTGACGCCGGACGGCCTGCCGGTGGGGCTGCAGGTCGTCGGCCATCGCCATGCCGACGAGGTGGTGCTGGGCCTGGCCCGGGCAATGGAATCGGCGCTGCTGGAGACCGGGTTGACCGAGGCCCTGCACCGCGGGCCGCCGCAGATGTGACGGGCCCGGCCCGCTCCGCTCTTGGAACGGAACGAGGCCGCGCCAGATTGTTGAGTCAGGACCGGCATTGAGTCAGTCTTTCCCTGTCGCCGACCGCCCCCGCGCGCCCGGCCAACATGGAGTCGATGGCATGGCCAAGGTTCTCGCCTGTATCGACGGCTCGATCTACTCCCACAGCGTCTGCGATCTTTCGGCCTGGGCAGCCTCGCGGCTGAACCAGCCGGTCGAGCTGCTGCATGTGCTGGGCCGCCGCGAAGTATCCACCATCCCGGTCGACATCAGCGGCACGCTCGTCGCCTATTCCCAGGACATCCTGGCCGAGCTGGCGGCGATGGACGAGCAGCGGGCCAGCCTGTCGCAGAAGCGCGGCCGGCTGATCCTGGAGGAAGGCAGCGCCCGGCTGAAGGAGGCCGGCGTCACCGAGATCGACACCCACCTCTACAACGGCGACCTGGTCGAGACGGTCGGCGAGTTCGAGCCCGACACCAGCGTCATCGTCATCGGCAAGCGCGGCGAGGCGGCCGATTTCGCCAAGCTGCATCTCGGCTCGAATCTCGAGCGGGTGGCACGGTCGGCGAAGAAGCCGGTGCTGGTGGCCGCCCGTGCCTTCAGGCCGATCCGGCGCTTCCTGATCGCCTTCGATGGCGGGCCGAGCGTGACCAAGGCGGTGGATCTGATCGCCAAGGGCCAGCTGCTGCGCGGGCTGGAGGGTCATCTGCTGATGGCCGGCAGCCCGGACGAGGAAGCCGAGGCCAGGCTCGATGCCGCCGAGACGACGCTGCGCGAGGCCGGCTGGGACATTCGCGCCCGCATCCTGCCGGGCGAGCCGGAGGCGGTGATCGCCGCGGAGGTGGCGGCGGCGTCGATCGACCTGCTGGTGATGGGCGCCTATGGCCATTCCCGCATCCGCAACCTGATCATCGGCAGCACCACCACGGCGATGGTGCGGTCCTGCCTGATCCCGGTGCTGATGATGAGATGAGGGGTGGGGCCGGGTTCGGCTCCGGCAGCGCGAACCCCCTCCCCCTACCCCTCCCGCAGGGGGAGGAGGACTCTATCGGTTTGGGTCGGGAGAGAGCTCCCTCACCCCAAGCAATTCTAGTCCCCCCTCCCCTCGCGGGAGAGGGCAGGGGGAGGGGGTTCCATCAGCAAGAACCGGCCTCCCGACGCATCAGCCACAGGCCGACCGCGCAGCCCAGCGCGCACAGCGCCAGCATGTAGTAGAGATGCGCCAGCGGGTTCAGCGCCAGCAGCGCCGGGATCACCAGCGGCGTCAGCCCGCCGAACACGGCATAGGAGATGTTGTAGGAGAAGGACAGGCCGCTGAATCGGACCGCCGCCGGGAAGGCCTTGACCATGACGAAGGGCACCCCGCCGACGACGCCGACCAAGAGGCCGGTCAGGGCGTAGGTCGGCACCAGCAGGCCCGGATCGGTGGCGCCGCGGGTGTAGAACAGCCAGGTGGCGCCCGCGAGCAGCACGCTGCCGATCGCGAAGAAGCGCCCGGCGCCGATCCGGTCGATGATCGCCCCGGCGAGGATGCAGCCGACCAGCAGGCACAGCGTCGCCGCCGTGTTCGCTTCCAGCCCCAGCGGCAGCGGCACGCCGTTCAGCTTCTGCAGCATGGGCGGCGTCATCAGGATCACCACCACGATCGAGGCCGCCAGCAGCCAGGTCAGCAGCACCGACACCACCACCGCGCCGGGATGGTCGCGCACGACGACCTTCAGCGGCAGCTCCGCCGCCAGGGCCTTGCGAGCCCGCATCTCCTGGAAGATCGGGGTCTCGTGCAGCATCCGGCGCAGGAACACCGAGGCCAGGCCGAAGGCGCCGCCCAGCAGGAAAGGCAGCCGCCAGGCCCAGTCGGCGATCTCGGCCGGGCTGAACCGGCCGTTGATCACCGTCGCCACCACCGATCCCAGCAGGATGCCGGCGGTCAGCCCCGCGGTCAGCGTGCCGCAGGCATAGCCGATGCGGTGCGCCGGCACATGCTCGGCCACGAACACCCAGGCGCCCGGGACCTCGCCGCCGATCGCCGCACCCTGCAGGATGCGCAGCAGCAGCAGGGCGATGGGGGCCCAGACGCCGATCTGGGCGTAGGTCGGCAGCAGGCCCATGCCGAGCGTGGCCGCGGCCATCAGCAGGATGCCGAGCGTGAACATCCGCTTACGGCCGAACAGGTCGCCGAAATGCGCCATGACGATGCCGCCCAGCGGCCGCACCAGATAGCCGGCGGCGAAGATGGCGAAGGTCTGGAACTGGCGCAGCCAGTCCGGAATCTCCGCCGGGAAGAACAGCTGCCCGACCGCACCCGCGAAATAGATGAAGACCACGAAGTCGTAGAATTCCAGCGCCCCGCCCAGCGCGGCCAGGCCGAGGGTGCGGTAGTCGCCGGCATTGAGGCGCCGCCTCGACGGCAGGTCGGCGGCGATGGCATGGGTCATGTCGGGCTCGATGATCGATGGTGGTCCTGCGCCTCGGCGCGTCGCCGCGACCGTAGGACAGCGCAGCCGAGCCGGACAGCGTTACGCCGTCATGTCCGGGTCCACCAAACGCGTTACATCCGTAACGCTACACCCGCTCCAGCGGGCGGTGCGGCTCCGGCGGCAGCTCGATCCCGATCGGGTCGCCGGGGCGCACCGCGCCGCCGGACAGGACGATGCCCATCACCCCGGCCTTGCGCACCAGGTTGCCGGCCTCGTCCCGGCCGACGACCAGCTTCAGCAGCCCCTGCCGGAAGCCGTCGATCTGGCTGCAGGGGTTGCGCAGGCCGGTGACCTCGACCACCGCCTCGGTGCCGAGCCGCAGCTTCGCGCCGGTGGGCAGGCCCAGCAGGTCGATGCCGCGGGTGGTGACGTTCTCGCCCAGGTCGCCCGGCCGCACGATGAAGCCGGCGGCCGCCAGCTCGTCATGCAGCTCGCCCTGGATCAGATGCACTTGGCGCAGGTTCGGCTGGGTCGGGTCGACCCTCACCCGCGACCGATGCTTCACCGTCACGCCGAGATGAGCGTCGCCCTCGACTCCGAGCCCGGCCAGCAGCCGGATCGTATCGACCACCGGCTTGCTGAAGCTGTGGGTCGGGCAGAGGCCGACGGCGGTGACCACGGCGGTCACGCCGCGGCTCCGCGCAACGGATAGCGGCCGGTGACGAGGAACGGCGCCTGCCGGTCGGCCTGCTCATACACCGCGATCGCATCGATCCGCAGCGGGTCGACGCAGACCGGCGCGGTCCGCTCCGCCAGCGCGGCACGGACCTGCTCGTGCTCGGCCCTGTCGGTCAGGCGGGCGGTCAGGGTCATGTGGAAGCGGAACTCGTCGAACACATAGGGATAGCCCCAGCGCTCGAGATGCCGGTCCTGCGCCGGGGTCAGCGGCGACCGCCGCCGCCGCTCCAGCTCCGCCGCCGTCAGAGGGGCGCGGAACCGGTCGAAGGCCTCGACGCAGGCATCCGCCAGGGCGTGCACCTCGGGCGCGTCCGCCGAGGGCACCAGCGCCAGGAAGCCGCCGATCGAGGCCAGCGCCAGCGCCGGGCCGGTCGCAGAGGAACGGCCGGCGGCGAAGGCCTCGGCCGCCGCGTGCAGCGCCTCGCCCGACACGCCCTCGGCGAGGACGAAAGGCGCCTTCAGCGTCGCGTGGAAGCCGTAATGCCGGGGATCCTCAGTGATGACGTGGAACCGGTCGGGATCGATGCCGTCGAGGCGCGGTTGCGGCCGCGCCTGCCCGGTCTCCGGATCACGGCCGAGGATCTCGGCCCCCAGCTCCGCCAGGGTCGAGCGCGCGGGCGGGGCGAAGTAGATGGCGTAGCGTCGGGTCATGTCGGGATCCGAAGTCTCAGGCGACGCGCCGGCCAGCGCGCCAGACGGCGCGGATATGCGGCACGCCTTCGATCAGGCGGAAGCGGACCAGGTCGGCCCGCAGCCCGGGCTCGATCCGGCCGCGATCGTCCAGCCCCGCCGCCCTGGCCGGGTTGGCGCTGACCAGCGCCACCGCCGCCGGCAGGCTCAGCCCGACCGGCGCCTCGGCCAGCAGGCACACGGCGTGCAGCATGCTGATCGGCACATAGTCGGAGGCGAGGATGTCGAGCAGCCCCGCCGCCGCCAGCTCCGCCGCGCCGACATTGCCGCTGTGCGAGCCGCCGCGGACCACGTTCGGCGCACCCATCAGGATCGACAGGCCGTGGCTGCGCGCCGCCCGGGCCGCGTCGGCCGTGGTCGGGAACTCCGAGATCGAGACGCCGAGCGATAGCGCCTCGTCGACATGGGCCGGGGTCTCGTCGTCATGGCTGGCCAGGGCCAGGCCATGAGCAGCGGCAAGCTCCGCGATCGCCAGGCGGTGCCGGTGGGCGTGCGCCTCCTGCGACGCCAGGCGCTGCTGCATCACCACATCCAGCTCCGCCTCGCTGTAGCGATGCCGGTTGGCGTGGCGCCACTTCTCGACCTGGGCGTACTGCCGCTGGCCAGGCGTGTGGTCCATGATCGACAGAAGCCGCACCGCCGGGTCGTCGATCAGCACCGAGAGATAGTCGAGCACATGCGGGTCGGCGACCTCGCAGCGCAGATGCAGGAAATGGTCGGCCCGCAGCATGTCCTGCCGGCGCGCCGATTCCAGCCCGTCGACCATCGGCCGCAGCAGGTCGCCGCGCGGCACGCCCTTGTGCTCGCCCATCAGCGACAGGCTGTCGAACACGGTGGTGATGCCGGCGGTGGCCACCTGCGCGTCATGCGCCATCGCCGCCGAGACGTTGTTCCACATCACCCCCGGCCGCGGCGCCACGTGGCGCTCGAGATGGTCGGTGTGCAGGTCGATCATGCCGGGGATCAGGTAGTCGCCGTCGGCGTCATCGCCGGCGGAGGGCGCCGCCCCCTCCTCCACCGCGACGATGCGGCCGTCCTCGACCCTCAGGGTTCCGGTGAGGACAGCCCCGGGGGTGACGATCCGGGCGTTCGAGACAATCAGATCCGTGCTCATGCGGCTGCCTTGTAGAGCGTGACGTCGAAGATTCGGGTCGCCACCCGGTCGCGCACCGCCGTGTCGTGGAAGATCCCGACGATGGCGGCGCCGCGGGCCTTGGCCTCCTCGATCAGCTCGATGACGACGCGCCGGTTGTCGGCGTCGAGCGAGGCCGTCGGCTCGTCGAGGAGCAGGATGGGATACTCCATCGCGAAGCCGTGCGCGAGATTGACCCGCTGCTGCTCGCCGCCGGAGAAGGTGGCGGGCGGCAGCGACCACAGGCTCTCCGGCAGGTTCAGCCGGGCCAGGAGCGTGCGGGCGCGGCGCTCGGCCTGCGCCTCGGCGACGCCGGAGGCCAGCATCGGCTCCTTCACGATCTCCAGCGTCGGCACGCGCGGAATCACCCGCAGGAACTGGCTGACATAGCCGAGCGTGCGGCGCCGGATCTCGAGGATCCGGCGCGGCGTCGCAGCGGTGATGTCGACCGGCGCGCCCTCATGCTTGATCAGCACCCGCCCGGCCGACGCCAGGTAGTTGCCGTAGAGGGTGCGCATAAAGGTGCTCTTGCCCGCGCCGGAGGCGCCGCCCAGCACGACGCATTCGCCCGCGGCCACGGTGAAGTCGACGCCGGCGAACACCGGCAGCCGCACCCCATTCTGGTTGTGCAGCACGAAGGTCTTGGACAGGCCGGAGACCTCGATCATCGGAGTCGTGTTCGGCATGGCTCAGACCTGCAGGACGGAGGAGACGAGGAGCTGGGTGTAGGGGTGCTGCGGGTCGTCCAGCACCTGGTCGGTCAGGCCGGTCTCGACCACCCGGCCGTGCCGCATCACCATCAGCCGGTCGGCCAGCAGGCGGGCGACGGCGAGGTCGTGGGTGACCAGCACCACGGCGATGCCCAGCCGGCGCACCAGCCCCCGCAGCAGGTCGAGCAGCCGGGCCTGGACCGAGACGTCGAGACCGCCGGTCGGCTCGTCCATGAACACCAGGCGCGGGTTGGTGACCAGGTTGCGGGCGATCTGCAGCCGCTGCTGCATGCCGCCGGAATAGGTCGCCGGCCGGTCGTCGATGCGGCCGAGGTCGAGCTCGACCTTCCCCATCCAGTCCTGCGCCTGGCCGCGGATGCGGCCGTAATGCCGGGCGCCGACCGCCATCAGCCGCTCACCGACATTGGCGCCGGCGCTGACATCCATGCGCAACCCGTCGCGCGGGTTCTGGTGCACGAAGCCCCAATCGGTGCGGGCCAGCATCCGCCGCTCCGGCTCCGACAACGCGTAGATGTCGATCAGGCCGCGCATCCGGGTATCGAAGGCCACCGTGCCGGCGCTGGGCGGCAGCCGGCCGGAGATGCAGTTGAGCAGCGTCGTCTTGCCCGACCCGCTCTCGCCGACGATCCCCAGCACCTCGCCGGGCGACATCTCGAAGGCGACGTCGCGGCAGCCGGTGACGGTGTCGCCGTACAGCTTGGTCAGCCCCTCGACCCGCAGCAGGATGTCGCTGCTCATGCCTCGGCTCCCTTCGGCTCATGCGCCTGTTCGACCGTCCGGTCATAGGCGGCCAGCGCCTCGCCGCTCAGGCTGCCATGGTGGCCGGCGTCGCGCCGGGTGCGGCAATGGTGGCTGTCGGAGCAGACGAACATGTGCCCGCCGGCATCGTCGAGCACGACCTCGTCGAGATAGCTGTCCTCGGCGCCGCACAAGGCGCATGGCTGGTCCCAATGCTGGATCTCGAAGGGATGGTCCTCGAAGTCCAGGCTCACCACCCGGGTGTAGGGCGGGACGGCGTAGATCCGCTTCTCGCGCCCCGCGCCGAACAGCTGCAGAGCCGGGTTCATGTGCATCTTCGGATTGTCGAATTTCGGGATCGGCGACGGCGCCATCAGGTACCGGCCATGCACCATCACCGGATAGTCGTAGGTGGTGGCGATATGGCCGAAGCGGGCGATGTCCTCGTACAGGCGGACATGCATCAGCCCGTAATCGGCATAGCCGTGCATCAGCCGGGCCTCGGTCTCGCGCGGCTCCAGCCGCCGCAGCGGCTCGGGCTGCGGCACCTGGTAGACCAGGATCTGGCCCTCGGCCAGCGGCTGCTCCGGGATGCGATGGCGGGTCTGGATCACCGTCGCCTCGCCCGTATCCTCGGTGGTCGCCACCCCGGCGACGCGGGCGAAGAAGCGGCGGATGTTGACGGCGTTGGTGGTGTCGTCGGCGCCCTGGTCGATCACCTTCAGCACATCGTCCGGGCCGATGATGCTGGCGGTGACCTGGATGCCGCCGGTGCCCCAGCCATAGGGCACCGGCATCTCGCGGCCGCCGAACGGCACCTGGTAGCCGGGGATCGCCACAGCCTTCAGCAGCGCCCGGCGGATCATCCGCTTGGTCTGCTCGTCGAGATAGGCGAAGTTGTAGCCGGGGTCTCTGGCCACGGCGGTTCCCACGTCAGACATCAGCTCGCCCCTCACCCGAAATCGCTGCGCGATTTCGACCTCTCCCCAAGGAGAGGTGAATCCAC
>NZ_JANX01000089.1 GCF_000767795.1 Inquilinus limosus MP06
GGCCGCAGCGCTCGAGGCCCTGCTGCCGCCCTCGGCCTCCATGCTGGCACTGCCGGACGGGTCGCCGGTCGAGGCCCTGTTCGACGTCCTGGCCGGCCCGGCCGCCGTGGCGCGGCTCGGCCGGCCGGTCGGCTCGGTCATGGTCGAAGGCGGGCCCCGCCTGCTCGGCCTGCTGCTGGAGGCCGGGCGCGTCGACCTGGCCCATGTCTTCATCGCACCCGCAATCGGCGGCGGCGAACGCAACCGCATCGCCTTCCCGGGCAGCGCCGCGGCAACGCGGGACTGGCGGCCGATCGCCACCGCCGCGCTCGGCCCGGACCTGCTGGCGGAGTACGCCTCGCCGGCCGTGGCGACGCATCTGGCGCGGCTTGTCGACGCCGGTGCCGCGGGCTCACCACTTCGCCATGGCTAAACCGGCGCGCGCATTGTACCGTGCGCGCCCTGCGGTCCGGCTTGCCGGTCCGGATCTGTGACGCCTCGGCCGGGCCAGCCCGAACCGACCGAATTTTGAGAGCTTGCCGTCGATGATGTATTTCGCCCCGTGGAAGAAGGTCACCATCCTGGTGGTGTGCCTCCTCGGCGTGATCCTGAGCCTGCCGAACATCCTGCCGCGCAGCACGCTCGACGCGCTGCCCTCCTGGGTGCCGGCCCGCCAGATGAATCTCGGCCTCGACCTGCGGGGCGGCTCGTACCTCCTGCTGGAGGTCGACATGCAGGCGGTGATCGACGGCCGCCTCTCCAACATCCAGGATTCGATCCGCAGCCTGCTGCGGCGTGAGAACATCACCTACAGCGACCTGGCGGTGAAGGACCATTCGGTCACCTTCACCCTGGCCGACCCCGGCCAGGGCGACCGGGTGCGCACGCTGCTCGCCGAGAACCTGGCGACCGGCGCCGTCGACCCGCTGGCCGGCGGCCAGCGCGACCTCGACATCAGCGTCGGCGGCGACGGCAAGGCCAGCCTGACCCTGACCGAGGTGGGCTTGCGCGACCGCGAGGCCCGGGCGGTCGAGCAGTCGATCGAGATCGTCCGCCGCCGCGTCGACGAGAGCGGCACGCGTGAGCCGCTGATCTCGCGCCAGGGGTCGAGCCGCATCCTGCTGCAGCTGCCGGGCGAGCAGAACCCCGATCGCATCCGCCGCCTGCTGGGCCAGACGGCGAAGATGACCTTCCACCTGGTCAATCTCGACTACCAGCCGGGCCAGCCGGTGCCTCCGGACACCGAGGTGCTGCCGATCGAGAATCCGCGGCCGGGCGAGCGCACCTCGATCGCGGTGCGCAAGCGCATCGAGGTCGACGGCGCCAATCTGATCGACGCCCGCGCCGGCACCAACCCGCAGACCGGCCAGTGGATCGTGAACTTCGAGTTCGACAGCGCCGGCGCCCGCCGCTTCGGCCAGGTCACCCAGGCCAATGTCAACAAGCCCTTCGCCATCGTGCTTGACGACAAGGTCATCACCTATCCGAACATCAACGAGCCGATCCTGGGCGGCCGCGGCCAGATCAGCGGCAACTTCACGGCCCAGAGCGCCAACGACCTAGCCGTGCTGCTGCGCGCCGGCGCGCTGCCGGCGCCGCTGACCATCATCGAGGAGCGGACGGTCGGTCCCGACCTCGGCGCCGACGCCATCCAGGCGGGCATCATCGCCGTCGCGGTCGGCTTCGCCCTGGTCGTCACCTACATGGTCCTGGCCTATGGGCTGTTCGGCCTGTTCGCCAATGTCGCCCTGATCATGAACCTGGTGCTGACGGTCGGCATCCTGTCGCTGCTCGAGGCGACGCTGACCCTGCCCGGCATCGCCGGCATGCTCCTGACCCTTGGCATGTCGGTCGACGCCAACATCCTGATCAACGAACGATTGTACGAGGAGACGAAACGGGGACGGTCGCCGTTCTCGGCGATGGATGCGGGCTTCAGCCGTGCCTTCAGCACGATCTTCGACGCCAACATCACCTCGCTGATCAAGATGGCGATCCTGTACACGCTGAGCACGGGCCCGGTGCGCGGCTTCGCCGTCACCACCTCGATCGGTATCCTGACCTCGATGTTCACCGCCATCGTGCTGGTGCGGTTCATGATGGTCAGCTGGATCCGCCGCAAGCGCCCCACCGTCCTGCCCGTCTTGAGGAAAGCGTGATGTTCTGGCTCCGCCTCGTTCCGGACGACACCAAGATCCAATTCATGCGGGGCCGTATCCTCGGCCTCGTCACCTCCGCCTTCCTCAGCACTGCGTCGGTGATTCTGTTCTTCTATCCGGGGCTGAACTACGGCGTCGATTTCAAGGGCGGCATCACCTTCCAGATCACCACGCCGCAGCCGGCCGACTTTACCGTGCTGCGGGCGGACATCGACGATCTCGGCTTCGGCCAGGCCCAGCTGCAGCAGTTCGGTTCGCCGAACGACGTGCTGGTGCGGATGGAGGCGCAGCCGACCGACCAGCTGCAGCAGAAGGCGTATGAGACGATCAAGCAGACGCTGATCGACAAGGTGCCCGGCGTCGTCGTCGGCGCCAGCGATTCCGTCGGCGGCACGGTGTCGGGCGAATTGTTCACGAACGGCATGCTGGCGCTGGGCCTCGCCCTCGTCGCCATGCTGTTCTACATCTGGTTCCGCTTCGAGTGGCAGTTCGGCGTCGGCGCCGTGGTCACCATGATCCTCGACGTCACCAAGATGGTCGGGATCTATGTGGTCTCGGGCTTCGAGTTCAACCTGACCTCGATCGCGGCGCTGCTGACCGTCCTCGGCTATTCGGTCAACGACAAGGTCGTGGTCTATGACCGCGTGCGCGAGAATCTGCGCCTGTACAAGGCCATGCCGCTGCGGCAGCTGATCGACCTGTCGATCAACCAGACGCTGAACCGCACCATCGGCACCTCGCTGGCCACCTTCCTGGCCTGCCTGCCGCTGGCGATCTGGAGCGGCGAGGCGCTGCAGCAATTCGCCATCGTCATCCTGATCGGCGTCGTGGTCGCCACCACCTCCTCGATCTTCATCGCCGCGCCGATCCTGCTGTTCCTCGGCGAGGACAAGCTGTTCCGCAAGAAGGCGCCGCCGGCGACCCCGGCGGATGGCAAGCCGGCGAGCAAGGGGGCCTGATCCGGCGATGGCGACGCGGCCGATCCTGATCGGCAGCGAGGTCTACCGGCATTCCAGCTACGGGCCGAAGCACCCGCTGGCCATCCCGCGGGTGTCGACCGCCCTCGACCTGATCCGGGCCCAGGGCTGGCTGGCCGACGGCCAGTACCGTGTCGGCCCGCTGGCGAAGACCGCGGCCCTGATCCGGTTCCACCACCCCGACTATGTCGCGGCGGTGCAGGACGCCGAGCGCGACCAGGATCTCGATCCGGCGCGTCGTGAGCGGCACAATCTCGGCGGGGTCGAGAACCCGATCTTCGGCGAGGTGTTCCGCCGGCCGGCCACGGCGTGCGGCTCCTCGCTGCTCGGCGCCGGCCTCGCGGCCGAAGGGGCGGTGGTCTACAGCCCGGCCGGCGGGCTGCATCACGGCCGGCCCGACCGCGCCTCCGGCTTCTGCTACTTCAACGACCCGGTGCTGGCGATCCTGTCGCTGCTGGACCAGGGCGTCGACCGCATCGCCTATCTCGATGTCGACGCGCATCACGGCGACGGGGTGCAGGACGCCTTCGCCGGCGACGCCCGGGTGCTGACCGTGTCGGTGCACGAGGCGAAGCGCTGGCCCTTCACCGGAACGGTCGAGGACCGCGGCGGCGGCAACGCCCGCAACCTGCCGATGCCGCGCGAGCTGAACGACGACGAGATGGCGGCGGTGCGCGACCAGGCGCTGCTGCCCCTGGTCGAGGCCTTCCGGCCGCAGATCGTGGTGCTGCAATGCGGCGCCGACGCGCTGCATGACGATCCGCTGAGCCGCCTGTCGCTGTCCAACCGTGCCCTGTGGGACGTGGTGGCGGCCGTGCGCGATGTCGCGCCGCGCCTCCTGGTGCTCGGCGGCGGGGGCTACAATCCCTGGACCGTCGGGCGCTGCTGGGCCGGGGTCTGGGCGGTGTTGAACGGCCTCGACCCGGCGGCGCCGCTGACGGCGGAATCCCACGCGGTGCTGGCCGGTCTGTCCTGGTCGCGCCGCCGCGGCACCCCGCCCGAGCCCGTCTGGTTCGACCGGATGGACGATGCGCCGCGGCCGGGCCCGGTTCGGGCCGAGGTCCGGGACGTGATCCGCGCCGCCATGGCGCCGTGAGGAGATGGGACGACCGATGAAGACGCTGCTCGCCGCTTTCGCCCTGGTTCTCCTCACCATCGGCCCCGCCCGGGCGCAGGAGGCGCCAGCCGCCCCGTCGAAGGACAGCGACCTCACCATCGAGACCGCGGCGGGCAAGAGCTTCCACTTCACGGTCGAGCTGGCGCTGACGCCGGCGCAGCAGGAGCGCGGCCTGATGTTCCGCGAGAAGATGGCCCCCGACGCCGGCATGCTGTTCGTGTTCGACCGGTCGGAGCCGCAGGCCTTCTGGATGAAGAACACGCTGATCCCGCTGGACATGATCTTCATCCGCGCCGACGGCACCATCGCCAACATCGTCGAGAAGGCGGCGCCGCAGACCCTGGATCCGCGCACCTCGGAGGGGCCGGCCAAGGCGGTGCTGGAGCTGAACGGCGGCATCGCCCGCTTCCTCGACATCAAGCCGGGCGACCGGGTGGTCCATCCTCTGATCGCCGCAACGAAGAGCTGAGATCAGCGCGGCTTGACGGTTTCGTCGTCCGGGCCGGGCGTGGGCAGGCCGGGGAGGGGCGGGGCCCAGCCGCGGCCGGCCGCGATCATGCAGGTCTGCCCGTCCGGTCCGGTGTAGAGCAGGGTCCAGCTCCGCCCCTTCGGCGCGGTGAACAGCTCGACCCGGCCGCCGCTGTTGGCGGTGCCGGCGCCGGCCGGCATCTCCTGGAAGCTGCGCGCCAGATAGTCGACCACCACGTCGCGCGGCCCGCAGGAGGCTGGCGCGGCCTCGGCCCGGGCCGCCAGGAGAATGCCGAAGAACGCGATGGCGGCCGCACGGGCCATGCCTGCCTCGAATGCCGTGTCGGAGAAAGCCGTATCGGAGTCTGGGGCCGGGAGGCCTGGAAACCGGTATAATGGGCTTGCCTCGGCCAGACCAGCCATACGACAGCCGGCCCCGCGCCGGAATTCGCCAGCCGGACCGTGAAGGGGCGACACGATTGCGGGCCGAGGGGGAATGCCGGACACCAGGACTGAGATCGAGCCGAGGCTGCGGGAGACGGTATCGCCGTCCTCGCCGGGGTCGGCCAAGGCGGGGCGCGCCAGGCCCTCCCGCCGGCGCCGCGTCCTGCTCCTGGCGCTGCTGGTCCTCGGCCTCGCCGCGGCCGGCGGCGCCTGGTATCGCTGGGGCCGGGCGGTGGCGCCGGATCAGCTCTGGCTTACCGCCACGGCCGAGCGCGGCGACATCGAGGACGCGATCACGGCCCTCGGCACGCTGCAGCCGGTCAGCTATGTCGATGTCGGCACCCAGGTCTCCGGCCAGCTGCGGACGCTGCATGTCGCGATCGGCGACCGGGTGAAGGCCGGCGACCTGCTGGCCGAGATCGATCCCACCGTCTACCAGTCGCGGGTGGAGGCCGACCGGGCCCAGCTCGCCAACCTCGCCGCCCAGCGGGCGGAGAAGGAGGGGCAGCTGCTGCTGGCCCGCCGGCAGGCGGAGCGGCAGCGCAGCCTGAAGGCATCGCGCGCCACCAGCGACGACGCGGTCCAGGTGGCCGAGGCGGCGCTGACCGCGGCCCAGGCCCAGCTGGACGCGATCGATGCCCAGACCCGGCAGATCCAGTCGACCCTGAAGGGCGACGAGGCCAATCTCGGCTACACCAAGATCTACGCGCCGATCGACGGCACGGTGGTGTCGCAATCGGCGCGCAGGGGCCAGACCCTGAACGCCAACCAGTCGGCGCCGATCATCGTCCAGGTCGCCGATCTGACGACCATGACCGTCGAGGCGCAGGTGTCGGAGGCCGATGTCAGCCGGCTGCGGCTGGGCATGACCGCCTATTTCACCACGCTCGGCATGCCCGACAAGCGCTGGTACGGCGCGCTGCGGCAGATCCAGCCGACGCCGGAGGTGGTCAACAATGTCGTGCTCTACAACGCCTTGTTCGACGTGCCGAACCAGGACGGCGCGCTGATGACGCAGATGACGGCGCAGGTGTTCTTCGTCTCGGCCGCGGCCCAGGACACGCTGCTGGTGCCCGTCGCGGCGCTGTCGGGCCTGTCGCCCGGCACCTCCTCGGCCGCGCCGGGGCGGGCCACGGTGCGCGTGCTGAAGCCGAGCGGGTCGGTCGAGACCCGCACCGTGACCGTCGGCGTCACCAACCGGGCGCAGGCGGAGATCCTGAGCGGGCTCGAGCCCGGCGAGCAGGTGATCACCGGCTCCCGCCGGCAGGGCGCCGACGCGGCTCCCGGCCAGGCCCGGCGCCCGAGGGTCTGATGGATATCCGCGAGCCCCAGCCGGCGCAAACCGGTGACCGGACACCGGCAACGACGTCCGGCCTGGCCTCCGCACGGCCGCTGATGTCGCTGCGCGACGTCACCAAGACCTATGTCAACGGCGACCTGGCGGTGGAGGTGCTGCACGGCATCTCGCTGGACATCCATGCCGGCGAGTTCGTCGCCATCATGGGCACCTCCGGTTCCGGCAAGTCGACGCTGATGAACATCCTCGGCTGCCTCGACCGGCCGACCACCGGCACCTACACGGTCGAAGGCACCGATGTGGCGACGCTGGACCGGGACGCCCTGGCCCATCTGCGGCGCGAGACCTTCGGCTTCATCTTCCAGAGCTACAACCTGATTCCGTCGGCCACCGCGGCCGAGAATGTCGAGGTGCCGGCGATCTATGCCGGCATCGCCGCCGCCGAGCGGCGGGAGCGGGCGGAGCAGCTGCTGGCCTCGCTGGGCCTGGCCGATCGCACAGACCACCGGCCGAACCAGCTGTCGGGCGGCCAGCAGCAGCGCGTCTCGATCGCCAGGGCGCTGATGAATGGCGGTCGGGTGATCCTGGCCGACGAGCCGACCGGCGCGCTGGACAGCCGCAGCGGCACGGAGGTGATGGCGCTGCTGCAGCGGATGAGCGATGCCGGCCGCACCGTCATCCTGATCACCCATGACCGGGCGGTGGCGGAGCATGCGCACCGGCTGATCGAGATCCGCGACGGCCGCATCGTCGGCGACAGCGGCCCGCGCGCGCCGGCCGTAGCCTCGGCCGGGGCCGATGTGACCCAGGGTGGTGACGCCGGCACGCTGGGCGTGGCCGACATGGCGGAGGCGGTGAAGATGGCGCTGCGGGCGTTGCGCGCCAACATGTTCCGCACCATCCTGACGCTGCTGGGCATCGTCATCGGCGTCGGCGCCGTGATCGCCATGCTGGCGATCGGCGACGGGGCGAAGCGGTCGGTGGTCGACCGCATCTCCGCCATGGGCACCGACCTGCTGCTGATCCGGCCGGCGCAGAGCAACAACCGAACGGCCGACGGCGTGATCGCGACGCTGGTGCCCGAGGACGCCAAGGCGCTGGCCGGGCTGCCCAATGTCGCCGCCGCGGTGCCGGAGCTGACCGGCACGGTCACCCTGCGCCACGGCAATACCGACTACTCGACGCAGGCCGATGCGACGACGCCGGACTTCATCAAGGCCCGCAGCTGGCCGGTCGAGCGCGGCAGCTTCGTCTCGGCCGCGGACCACGCCGGCTACGCCCCGGTCATCGTGCTGGGCCAGACCGTGGCCCGGATCCTGTTCCCAGAAGGCGTCGACCCGCTGGGGCGCTATGTCCTGGTCAACAACATCCCGTTCCAGGTGATCGGGCTGATGGCGGCGAAGGGTGCCACACCCTATGGCGCCGACCAGGATGACATCGCCTTCATGCCGCTGTCGACCGGCAGCCTGAGGGTGTTCGGCAAGCGCTTCGTCCGCTCGATCACGGTGCAGGTCGAGGATGTGGCGCGGATCAACGAGACCCAGGCCGACGTGCAGGATCTGCTCGAGGCACGGCACCGCCGCCAGGACGTGCAGATCCGCAACATGTCCTCGCTGATCGAGACCGTGTCGGCGACGCAGAACACGCTGACCATCCTGCTCGGCTCGGTCGCCGCCATCTCGCTGCTGGTCGGCGGCATCGGGGTGATGAACATCATGCTGGTCAGCGTCACCGAACGGACGCGCGAGATCGGAGTGCGGATGGCGACCGGCGCCCGGATGCGGGACATCCTGCAGCAGTTCATCACCGAATCCGTGGTGGTCTCGGCGATCGGCGGCGCCATCGGCGTCGCCGGCGGGCTCGCGGTGGCCGCGGCGCTGCAGGCGCTGGGCACGCCGATCCAGTTCTCGCCCGGGCCGGTGCTGCTGGCCTTCGGTTGCGCCTTCCTCACCGGCCTGATCTTCGGCTACATGCCGGCACGCAAGGCCGCCACCCTCGACCCCGTCGTCGCCCTCTCTGCCGAGTGACCATGCCGCGTCCGACCCGCTTCTCCCGTTCCCTCGCGGCGATTGTCGCCGTCACCATCCTCGCCGGCTGCGCGGGGCCCGAGGACGACAAGCCCGCTCTCGACATTCCCGGCGGCTGGAAGGCCGAGGGGCCGGCCGGCACCTCCTGGCCGGACACCACCTGGTGGCGGGCCTTCGGCTCGCCGCAGCTCGACCGGCTGATCCAGACCGCCCAGCGCAACAACCAGGACATCGGCGCCGCCGCCGCCCGGGTGCTGCAGGCCGATGCCCAGGCGCGGATCGCCGGCGCGCCGCTGCTGCCCAGCATCGGCGCCGATGGCAATGCCTCGCATTCGGTGTCGCCCGAGCGCACCGTCAGCGGGTTCGGCGCCTCGACGACAAGCCGGACGGTCAGCGACCAGTTCTCGGCCCAGCTCTCGGCCAGCTACGAGATCGACCTCTGGGGCAGGAACCGGTCGGCGCTGCAATCGGCGCAGGCCTCGGCGCTGGCCAGCCGCTACGACCGCGACACCGTGGCCCTGACCGTGACCGCCAGCACGGCCACGACCTATATGCAGATCCTGGAGTTCCAGGACCGACTGGCGATCGCCAAGGACAACCTGGCCAACGCCCAGCAGGTGCTGAACATCGTGCTGGCGCAGGAGCAGGCGGGCGCCGCCTCCGCCCTCAACGTGGCGCAGCAGCGCACGGTGGTGGCGCAGCAGAAGGCCGCGATCCCGCCGCTGGAGCAGCAGCGCCAGCAGTCGGAGACGGCCCTGGCGCTGCTGCTGGGCGAGCCGCCGGAGCGGCTGTCGCTCGGCCGCCAGCCGCTCGACGAGCTGGATGTGCCCACCATCGGCGCCGGGCTGCCGTCATCGCTGCTCGACCGCCGGCCGGACATTCAGAACGCCGACGCCCAGCTGGCCGCGGCCCGGTTCAACGTGAAGGAGGCGAAGGCCGCGCTGTTCCCCTCGATCCAGCTGACCGGATCGGGCGGGTTCCAGAGCGCCGCGCTCGGCACCCTGTTCAACTCCGCCAGCACGCTCTACAGCCTCGCGGCCGGGCTGACCCAGCCGATCTTCGAGGGCGGGGCGCTGCGCGGCCAGGTCCAGCTGTCCGAGGCGCAGTACCAGGAGCTGGGCCAGACCTATGTGAAGACCGTGCTGGCCGCCTTCGGCGATGTCGAGAACGCGCTGATCGCCACCCGGCAGACCGCCCTGGCCTATCAGGCGCAGCAGGAGGTGGTGGCCCAGGCGCGCGAGGCGTTCCGCCTGTCCGAGGCGCAGTACACGGCGGGCGCGGTCGACCTGCTGACGGTGCTGAACGCGCAGCAGAGCTACTTCTCCGCCCGCGACCAGCTGGTGCAGGCCAAGTCGGACCGGCTGCAGGCCGCGGTCGCCCTCTACAAGGCGCTGGGCGGCGGCTGGACGGCCGGATCGATCAAGGCCGCCGTCGGCAGCTAGCAAGACCGATACCCGCCGCCAGACCGAGGTGGTGCGCAAGCTGTCGGCCGGGGGACCTGTAGGGGAGGGGTCTCAGCCCTCTCCCGGCTCCCGCTTCCGTGCCAAGGCGACGCCGTCGCCGATCGGGATCAGCGAGAAATCGACCCGTGGATCGTCGCGCAGCATGGCGTTGACCCGGCGGATCGCCTCGGTGCCAGCGGTGCGGTCGGCCGGGTCGGCCACGCGGCCGCTCCACAGCGCGTTGTCGACCAGCAGCAGCCCGCCGGGGCGGAGGAGGCCGATCGCCGCCTCGACATAGGCCGGATAATTGTCCTTGTCGGCGTCGACGAAGATCATGTCGACCGTGCCGGCCCAGTCCGCGCGCACCAGCTCCTCGAGCGTGTCGAGGGCCGGCTGCAGGCGCAGCTCGATCCGGTCGCCGACGCCGACCTCGTCCCAGGTTCGCCGGGCGATCGACGTCCATTCGGCGCTGACGTCGCAGCACAAGAGGCGCGCCTCCGGCGGCAGCGCCAGCATCACCGCCAGCGCGCTGTAGCCGGTGAAGGTGCCGATCTCGATCAGCCGGCGGGCGCCGATCAGCCGCGCCAGCAGGGCCATGAACTGGCCCTGCTCCGGCGTGATCTGCATCCCGGCCCTGTCGGCCGCGGCCCGCCGCGTCTCCTGCCGCAGCCGGGACAGGATCTCCGGCTCCCGCAGCGAGGCGTCGAGGAGGTAGCGCTGCAGCGCGTCGTTCAGGCCGATGCTCATGGCGTCACATGCACGCTGGGGTCGCGCTGCACCGGCACCGGCCGCCGCAGCTCGTTGCGGATCTTCATCGCCTCGAACACCGGGGCGGTGCCGGGGCGCGGCACGAAGCGGCCTTCGCCGCGCTGCACCTTCAGCTCCCTGTTCTCCCACACTACCTTGCCCTGGCTCAAGGTGATGACCGGCAGGCCGCGCACCTCCATGCCCTCGAACACATTGACCTCGATGTTCGAATGCTGGGTGGCGGCGCTGATGGTCTTGGTCGCCGCCGGATCCCAGATCACCAGGTCGGCATCGGCGCCCGGCGCGATCACGCCTTTCTGCGGGTAGATGTTGAAGATCTTCGCGGCGTTGGCCGAGGTGGCGGCGACGAACTCGCTCGGGGTCAGCCGGCCGGTGTTGACGCCATGGGTCCACAGCACCGCCATGCGGTCCTCGACGCCGCCGGTGCCGTTCGGGATCATGGTGAAGTCGTCGATCCCCATCCGCTTCTGCTCGGTCTTGAAGGCGCAATGGTCGGTGGCGACGACCTGCAGGCTGCCGGAGGTCAACCCGTCCCACAGCGACTTCTGGTGGTCCTTCGAGCGGAAGGGCGGGCTCATCACCCGGGCCGCGGCATAGGCCCAGTCCTTGTTGCAGTACTCGCTTTCATCGAGGGTCAGGTGCTGGATCAGCGGCTCGCCATACACCCGCTGGCCGTTGGCGCGCGCCCGGGCGATCGCCTCATGCGCCTCGCGGCAGGAGGTGTGGACGACGTAGAGCGGCACCCCGGCGGCGCCGGCGATCATGATGGCGCGGTTGGCGGCCTCGCCCTCCACCTCCGGCGGGCGCGACAGGGCATGGCCCTCCGGCCCGGTGATGCCGGCCTCCAGCAGCGTCTTCTGCAGGAGCCAGACGATGTCGCCGTTCTCGGCATGAACCATCGGCAGGGCGCCGAGCTCGCGGCAGCGGGTGAAGCTGTGCATCAGCACGTCGTCATCGACCATCAGCGCGTTCTTGTACGCCATGAAGTGCTTGAAGCTGTTGACGCCGTGCTCGGCCACCAGCGTGCCCATCTCCTCCCGCACCTGGTCGGACCACCAGGTGATGGCGACGTGCAGCGACCAGTCGGAGACGGCCTTCTCGCCCCATTCGCGCCATTGGCGATAGCCGTCCAGCAGGCTCTGCTGCGGCCCGGGGATGCAGAAGTCGATGATCATGGTGGTGCCGCCGGACAGCGCCGCGGCGGTGCCGGTGTAGTAGTCGTCGGCCGCCACCGTGCCCATGAACGGGAACTGCATATGGGTGTGCGGATCGATGCCGCCCGGCATCAGGTAGCTGCCCGAAGCGTCGATCACCCGGGCGCCGGTCGGGGCCGCAAGGTCGGGGCCGACGGCGACGATCCTGCCGTCATCGCAGATCACATCGGCGCGGAAGCTGCGGTCGGCGTTCACCACCGTGCCGCCCTTGAGTGCGATCGCCATGGCCGGTGCTCTCCTCTTGTCGCGTGCCTTGTCCCTGTTGCCGGGCAGAGTGGGACGGATCGCGGGGCGAGGCAAGGCCGATCCTGACCGTTTGGTCAGGCCGGCGGTCCGGAAAGAGACCGGGGCCTTGCGACCCCGGCGAGGTCAGGGAGGAAAGCGGCCCATGACAGAGCCGATGAATACGTTACGTATCTTTCTTTTCTGAGTCAATACGTATCGTATCTCACCGCTAGTCGCGCATGACCCACTTCACCGGCACCGCCCATTCGATCGCGACATCGGAGATCAGCGGGGCGTTGTAGCTGAACAGGGTGAACAGGCCGGCGGCGCTGCCGCGCATCAGGATCTTCACGAAGGTCCGGCCATCGGCCAGGCGGATCACGCATTCCCGACCGATCAGTTGGTCCGGGTCGGCCTGGACGTTGCGATAGTAGATGATGTCGCGGTCGCGGAAGGCGGGGGCCATCGAATCGCCGCGAACGATGACGGCGACGGTGTGCTCGTCGGCCGCCGGCGGGGCATCCGCCTCGTCGATCCGCTCGGTCGACTGGTCACCCTCGAACATGTGGATCTCGGCCCCGGCGCCGACATGGCCGACCACGGGCACCGTCGAGCGCAGCCCCGCCGGCGCGCCCTCGCCGGTCAGGAGCCAGGCCTCGGAGACGCCGAAGGCGGCGGCATAGCGCCCGGCGGCGTCGCGGCGCAGGCCGCGCAGCCCGGATTCATGGGCGCGATAGGTGATCGGGCTCCAGCCGAAGGCGCGGGCGGCGTCGGCCGCGGTCTCGTACCCGGCCTTGGTCCGCGCCAGCCCCAAGCGTTGATGCGGTTCCAGCATGCCGGGCATTTAGCACGTTTTGTAACATGATCACAATTCATTTCGTATTGCATTAACTGAATACGAAACGTATCGTCAGGACATGGACACGATCATCACGAGCTTCGACGACCTGTTCACCCGCTGGCCGAGGCAGGGCCATCTCTCCGCCGATCTCGGCGTGTCGCCGCAGCATCTGCGGATGATGCGGGTGCGCCGGTCGGTCCCGGTGCGCTACTGGCCCCGCTTCGTCGCCGCAGCCGCCCGGCGCGGCATCGCCGGCGTCGATTACGACCTGCTGGTCCGGCTGCACATCCCGGAGGAGAAGCAGCCGTGACCTCCGCAAACCATCCGGATAGGGAGATCCTCATGAGCACCTTGCCGACCCTCGACCAGATCGAGGGCATGCCGGTCGCGGCCGTCGCGGCGCTGCCGGCCGAAGCGCTGGCGCAGCTGGTCGACGACCTGGTCGTGCTGGTCGAGCACAGCCGCCGGCTGCAGGCGGTGATCGCCGCCGCACTGGCCCTGCGCAGCGGCGGGCCGGCTCTCCGGGTCGCCGGAGGCCGCGCCTCCGAGGTGATGAGGTGGCTGCGATGAGCGAGCCGCGCAGCAGCCTGTCGCGCCGCCAGCCGCGCCCGCCGACGGAGATCGAGCAGCTGCGCCGGATGCGGGCCGCGGCGTGGCATGGGCAGGGTGTCGTGGTCATCCGGCCGGAGGAGGTCGAGGACGACTGGATCCGGCAGGCGATCGTGAACGAGGCGGACCGGCTCTACGGCAAGCGGAACAGGGAACCGTGACCGGGCTCTACGCCTTGCCGCCGAACAGCACCTCGGCCCGCCGCCGAATCTCCTCCGGAGAGATGTCCTCGATATGGGTGGAGAGGCTCCAGACATGGCCGAAGGGGTCGACCACCGTGCCCAGCCGGTCACCGTAGAACTGGTCGGCGACCGGTCGGGACAGGGTGGCGCCGGCGGCCAGGGCCCGCTCCACCACCGCATCGACATCCTCGACATAGAGATGCAGCGACACCGGCGTGCCGCCGATCGCGGCCGGGCTGGACCAGCCCATCTCCGGCATCTCGTCGGCCAGCATCACCAGGCCGTCGCCGATCAGCAGCTCGGCATGACCGATGGTGCCGCCGGGCGTATCCATGCGCAGCCGCTCCACGGCGCCGAAGGCGGTGCGATAGAAATCGATCGCCGCGGCGGCGCCGCGGACGATGAGATACGGGGTGATGGTCGGGTAGCCGTCCGGAATCGGCTTCACCTGAGCGGTCATGGCCTCCTCCCTGGGGTGGGTCACGGCGCGTTCGGTCGCGCACTGCCGGCGATCATACAGGATGCACGCCGGGACGGGCAGGGTGGGCGGCGTCAGGCGGCGGTGCCGGCCGGCGTCTCGAGAAGCAGCTCCGCCACGGCGCGGATGATGCGGTCCGGCCGGATCGCCGAGCCGGCGGGCAGTCCGTCGCCGGTTCCATCGACCCAGATCGCGTGGATGCCCAGGCGCTGAGGTGCCGATACCTCCCATTCCAGGTTGTCGCCCACCATCCAGGCGTCCGCGGGGGCGACGCCGAGCGCCTGCAGCGCATGCCGATAGGCCCGTTCCTCCGGCTTGCCGAAGCCGTGCTCGCCCTCGATCTGGATGTGGTCGAACCGGTGGGCAAGGTCGAAGCGCGTGATCTTGGCGCGCTGGATCTCGGCCGATCCGTTGGTGACCAGCGCCAGCCGGACACCGCGCGCCCGGAAGCCGTCGATCACCGCATGGGCGTCGGGGAACAGGCGCATCTGCTCGTCGCGATAGGCGGTGAAGCGGTCGGCGAGGCGATGGAGGATATTGGGGGCGGGCACCGGCCGGCCCGCGGCGGCGAGGGTTTCGAACGCTCCGGTCACGATCACCCGCCGGGCCTCGCCGATTTGCTGGCGCCAGATCCGATGCCGCTCCGCATCCGCCCAGAAGCCGCGGGCGAAGGCGGCGACCGCCGCGGCGATCTCGGCCGAGGACCATGGGGCCAGCGCTTCGGAGAACTCGGCGGAGACGGCAAGCCACGCGGCCTCCGGCCGGCCATAGGCGGAGATCAGGGTCTCGTCGAGGTCGAACAGGATCGCGCGGGGCAGCAGCATCTGTGGCCGTCGGTCTGCGGAGGACACCGCATTTGCGCCGGGCTCATCGTCCGGCGCAAGCGTGCCGGCGGGCAGCCGGCCGCCCGGACGGTCAATGCCGCGGCGGCTTCGCCCGCGGCGCGGCGTTCCGGGGGGAGGGGCGGTGGGCGCGATCCTCCTCGATCCGGATGTGCCGGTCCTGCGCATCCGGCCGGCGAATCGAGGAGGCGAAGCGGCCGGCGGCGTGCCGGGCGATCTCGACCCGGCTCTGCCGCTCGGCGATCTCGATCCGGCCGATCTCGGCCTTGGTGACGTGGCCGCGGCGGCGACAGGAAGGGCAGCAGCCAGCGCGGATCGGCGTTGTTGGCGCGGCCGACATTCAGCCGGAACCAGACCGAGTCGCCACCGCCCTCCCGGTCTGTACGGGGCGGGCGCCGCTCGGCGACGGCGGGCCGCTCCGGCGGCGGCGACAGCTCCTCCGGCGCGGGAAGGAGGCTGCGATGCAGGCGGACCAGGGCAACGGCGAGGTCTTCGGCGCTGCGCTCGGCCAGCAGGGCGCGGGCGCCGGCAAGATCCTCCTCAGTCGCCGGCTCGGCCAGGATCGTCTCCTCGGCCAGCCGCGCTTGGTCGCGGGCGCGGATCTCGTCCGCCGCCGGCGGGGGCGACCATGTCGCCTCGACCCGCGCCGCGCCGAGCAGGCGTTCGGCCTGGTAGCGGCGGTTGTAGGGCACCAACATGACGCAGACGCCCTTGCGGCCGGCCCGGCCGGTGCGGCCGCTGCGATGCAGCAGCACCTCGCTGTCGCGCGGCAGCTCG
>NZ_JANX01000090.1 GCF_000767795.1 Inquilinus limosus MP06
ATCGCCGCGGCGCTCAGCCCCGCCAGGGCCGCACAGGGCAGGGCGACGGCGAAGGCCGGCGCCAGCGCGATCCCGGCATTGGCGATGCCGAAGCCGACCAGGGCGGGCAGCAGCAGCGCCTTCCGCCCCAGCCGGTCGGACAGCGGGCCCAGCAGCGGCGCCAGCACGGCATAGACCAGGGCATAGGTGGCGGGCAGCCAGGCGATCCGCGCCGCCGGCACGGCGAAGCTCTCGCCCATCGGCGCCATCATCGGGCCTGCCACCACCTCGGCGCCGCCGATCAGGAACATCACGAGCATCAGCGGCAGCAGGCGCCGGCCGGGCAGGGAGGACATGGCAGGCCGTGTCGGAAGCGATCGCCCGAAGCTGGGCACGAGAACGCAGGCGAGCTTCGAGCGAGGAGTCCTGCGTGGCCGGCGGAAGCGATCCGGGCGACCGGGCGACTATAGCGGGCCGCGATGGCGATCGCGACCCCTGCGCCGGACGCAGGACAATGCGCTGCCTGCTGCATCTCTTGGCGCGGCTTTTGATGTTGTCTTCTCAGGGACGGGGCTCAATCTTCTGATTATGAAGGCGCTGCGCATCCTGGCCCTGGCTGTGGCCATCCTTGCGGCGCCGTGCGGGACCCTCTCGGCGGCGGACACGCCGACTCGTCTCGATTCCCTTCTCGACCAGCTGCGGACCGCCGCCGACGGGGCGGAGGCGCAGCGGCTGGAGCGGCAGATCTGGATCCTGTGGCTGCGCTATGAAGGGGCAGATCCGCTGGTGCCGGACCTGATGCGGCGCGGCAACGCCGCCCTGCAGCAGCGCGACTACGCGGTGGCGGAGGCCGCCTTCACCGGGGTGGTGGAGCGGGCGCCGGATTTCATCGAGGGCTGGGACCGCCGCGCGGTGGCGCGCTTCCTGCGCGGCGATTGCGACGGCGCGATGCGGGACATCGACCGCGTCCTGGCGCTGGAGCCGCGGCATTTCGGGGCGCTGTTCGGGCTGGGCCTGTGCCGGACGGTGCAGGGCGACCACCGGGCCGCGCTCGACGCCTTCGAGCGGGTGCTGGCGCTGGACCCACACTACGCCCCGGCGCAGAGCCAGGCGGAGCGGATGCGCAAGTACCTCGCCGGCTACCCGCTTTAGGCACCGGTTCGGGCCGGCTTCGCCTCTTGCCACGCAGCCGGGGCAGACCGACATTCATGGCATGCGCCGCCGTCTCGCCCTGCTGCTGTCGGCTTTCCTGCTCGCCATCGCCGTGCCGGCCCTGGCCCAGGATCGCGCCGCCCGGTTGGATGCGCTGTTCGAGCAGCTGAAGACGGCGGCGCCGGAGGATGAGCCGGCGCTGCAGATCCAGATCTGGCAGGTCTGGCTCGCCTACGACGGCAGCGATCCGGACGTCCCCGGGCTGCTGGAGCGCGGCAACACCGCGATGCAGGACCAGGACTATGCGGTGGCCGAGGCGGCGTTCAGCGCGGTGATCCAGCGCGACCCCGCCTATGCCGAGGGCTGGAATCGCCGGGCGACGGCGCGCTATCTGAAGGGCGACATCCGCGGTTCGGTGGCCGATATCGACCAGGTGCTGGCGCGCGAGCCCCGCCATTTCGGCGCGCTGTCGGGGCTCGGCCTGTGCCGCATCAAGCTCGGCGACATCCCGGGCGCGATCGATGCCTATCAGCGGGTGCTGGCGATCGACCCGCAGATGGCCACGGCCCGAGAGCAGCTCGAGCAGCTGAAGAAGCTCCAGGCCGGGGATCCCATTTGAGGCTGGCGAGCCGATAGAAATTCGTCATTGCGAGCGCAGCGAAGCAATCCAGGGCGGCAGGAGCGGAGGCATGGATTGCTCCGTCGGCTTCGCCTCCTCGCAATGACGGCTCTTTCGCAGGAGAGGAAGGAGTCTGATCTCGGGCGCCGCCGGCTGCGGTCGCGCCGCTCAGTGGATGGTGCCGGACGGCTTGGCCGGGGCGGCGGCCTCGCGGGTCGGGCCGGCCTGGTGATGCACCATGCGCCAGCCCTCGGGCTCGCGGGTGAACACATTGGTGGCGGCCAGCCGGCTGTCGCCGATCCGCTCGATGCACAGCACCACGGCGCTGTCGCCGTAATCCAGCACCCGTGCCGTCTCGGCGGCGATCCGTGGCGGGTCGCGCAGGATCGATGCCCAGCTCTTCATCACCGCCTCGCGCCCGGCCAGCACCGGCCAGCCCGGATGGATGCAGGCCACCGGCTGCCGCCGCGACCACAGCGCTTCCATCGCGGCGGCGTCGCCCTGGGCGAGGGCGGCGTAGAAGGCCTGGTTGGCGGCGAGCGGGGTGTCGATCATCCGGGCGAAGCTCAGTCCTCGATCCAGGCGATGCGCAGCACATTGGTGTTGCCGGGGGTGCCGAAGGGCACGCCGGCCGTCACCACGATGCGCTGGCCGGCGGTGCCGATGCCGTCATGCTTGGCCAGGCGGCAGGCCTTGCCGACCATCTCGGTGAAGCTGCTGACATCCTCGGTGTGCACCGAATGCACGCCCCAGCACAGCCCCATCCGCCGGGCGGTCTGCAGGTTCGAGGTCAGGCACAGGATCGGCACCTCCGGCCGCTCGCGCGCCGCGCGCAGCGTGGTCGAGCCGGAGGTGGTGTAGGTCGCGATCGCCACCGCGCCGATGGTGTGGGCCACCTGCCGCGCCGCGGCGGTGATGGCGTCGGCGGCCGTGTTCTCCGGGTCGTAATGCACCGCGTCCAGGATGGTGCGGTAGATCGGGTCCTTCTCCACCCGCCGGGCGATGCGGTCCATCATCGTCACCGCCTCGACCGGGTATTCGCCCGACGCGGTCTCGGCCGACAGCATCACCGCGTCGGCGCCGTCGAACACGGCGGTGGCCACGTCGGAGGCCTCGGCCCGGGTCGGGGTCGGGGCCATGATCATGCTCTCCAGCATCTGCGTCGCCACGATCACCGGCTTGCCGGCCTGGCGCGAGGCGCGGATGATCCGCTTCTGCAGCGACGGCACGTCCTCGGCCGGCATCTCGACGCCCAGGTCGCCGCGGGCGACCATCACCGCGTCGGTCAGCTCGACCAGCTCGTCCAGGTGCTGGATCGCGGCCGGCTTCTCCAGCTTCACGATCACCTGGGCGCGGCCGGCGATCAGCCTGCGCGCCTCGGCGATGTCCTCCGGCCGCTGCACGAAGGACAGCGCCACCCAGTCGACATCGATGTCGAGGGCGAAGCGCAGGTCGTCGCGGTCCTTCTCGGTCAGTGGCGACAGCGGCAGCACCGCGTTCGGCACGTTGACGCCCTTGCGGTCGGACAGGCGCGACCCGGCCTCGACCACGGTGTCGGCGAAGTCCGGGCCGCAATCGACGACCTTGAGGCGCACCTTGCCGTCGTCCAGCAGCAGGGCCTGCCCGGGCTCCAGCGCGGCGAAGATCTCGGGGTGGGGCAGGGTCACGCCGGTGGCGTCGCCCGCGCGCTTCTCCAGCGTCAGGCGGAAGCTCTGCCCCTCGGTCAGCTTGACCGGGCCGTCGGCGAAGGTGCCCAGCCGCAGCTTCGGCCCCTGCAGGTCGGCCATCACCGCGATCGGGTGGTCGAATTCGCGCTCGACCTCGCGGATCAGGGCGAGGCGGGCGGCATGATCCTCCTGCTTGCCGTGGCTGAAGTTCAGGCGGAAGACGTCGACACCGGCCTCGAACAGCTTGCGGATCGCCTCGGCCGAGCTGGTGGCGGGGCCCAGCGTGGCGACGATCTTGGTCTGGCGCGTGCGGCGGAACGACGGGCGCTTCTTGGGCATGGCTGAACTCCCGGATCACGGGCCGGCGCCGCAAGGCCCGGGCACGGTTGATCCGTACCCTCGGCCCGGCCGCGTCGACCGCCGGGAAGAAACCATATCCGCGGCCCTTCGCCAACGTCGAAAGTGCGCGGAGATTCGGATATTACGCGGACTTAATATTTCGCCTCACCCGGTTCTCCGCGGAAATCCCGGTCTTCGCGGCCGGTGTTGCGGCTCAGACACGCACCGTGTTTTCCCGCTGCAGCATCGACGTCGCGGCCTCCAGGTCGCCGGTCCGGACCAGCAGGTAGTCGGTGTCGTAGGTCGAGATCGCGAAGATGCTGATGCCGGCCTCGGCCAGCGGCGCCGCGAGTCGGGCCAGGATGCCGGTCAGGGCGAAGTCCAGCGGCCCCTCGACCTTGAGGCCGCGCCAGCCGCGCTCGGCCTGCGTATCGGCCGGCACCCGCGCCTCGGGGCATACCACCGACAGCTCGTCGCGGGTGCGGCTGACGGTGACGAAGGGGTCGGACCAGTCGACCCAGCCCGGCAGCGCCGCGCCGGCCGGCAGCCGGGCCACGGCCAGGACTTCCGGCAGCAGGCTGAGGGTGAGGCGGGCCGCGGCCATGCCGGTCAGGCCTTTCGGGCCAAGAGGATGCCGGCCAGCACCAGGGCGCCGCCCAGCCCCTGCAGCGGCCCCAGCGGCTCGGCCAGCACGATCCAGGCCAGGGCGGCGGCCGCGACCGGCTGGATCAGCAGGGTGAGGGAGGAGAAGGCCGGCGGCAGCCAGGCCAGGGCGTATGTGATCAGGCTCTGCCCGGCGACCTGCGAGACCCAGGACAGGCCCAGCAGCACGGCCCAGCCGTAAAGGGACTGCGGCAGGAACACCGGCTCCATCAGCAGCGCCAGCGGCAGCGTCGCCGCGGCGGCGACGGCGCTGGTCCACAGCATGATGGTGGCGACGGAGAAGCGGTCGCGCAGCCGGCCGACCGCCAGGATGTAGCCGCCATAGAACACCGCGGCCAGCGCGGCCAGGGCGTCACCCGCCAGCGCGCCGTCGCCGAAGCCGCCGCCCTTCAGCACCACCACGCCGGCGATGGCCACGGCCAGGCCGGCGGCGAAGACCGGGCGGATCGGCGTGCCGAACAGGGCGAAGGCGCCGAGGGTGACGAAGATCGGCGCCAGGTTG
Source organism: Inquilinus limosus MP06 (assembly GCF_000767795.1). GTDB lineage: Bacteria > Pseudomonadota > Alphaproteobacteria > DSM-16000 > Inquilinaceae > Inquilinus > Inquilinus limosus_E. The sequence goes on from NZ_JANX01000090.1 coordinate 4,922, forward strand.
GCCAGCAGCGTCGCGTTGGCGACCGAGGTGATGGCCAGCGCCCAGTGCCAGGCCACCAGGTCGGCGGCGATGAACAGGCCGGGCAGGACCAGGGCGAGTCCGTCCGCCAGGCTGGCCGGCCGCGCCGCCTCGCCGCGCGCCCGCTCGGCCCGGTACCACAGGAACAGGATCGGCAGCGCCAGGGCGGTGCGCCACACCGCCGTCGTCACCGGCCCGACCTCCGACAGCCGGACGAAGATCGGCGAGCTGCCGATCGCCAGCCCGCCCAGGATCAGGGCGGGCAGCGCCAGGCGCTGGGCGGGGGAGGGGGACAGCACGGCGTCGCTCATGATGGCCGGAGCTTAGTCCGGCGCGCCTGCCGCCAGCCATGGCGGGGCACGCAGGGGAGACCGGCGCGCGGCGCGGGCCGGCCGGGCGATCACAGGCTATCATCAAACCGTCACGGCGCGGCGGCAGGATGCGCGCGCTGCACATTGGGGGATTCGCCATGCATCGCTTCGCCGCCCCGACCGCCGGGATCCTCCTGGCCGCCGCCACCGCCGTCGCCCCCACTAGCGCCGTCGCGGCAGACCCCGACGTGCTGGGCCAGCGGATCGAGGGGCTGTCGCGCTCGACCCCGTGGCGCCTGGTCGAGACCATCCCGGTGCCGTTCCAGACCTATCACCCGCAGGGCTTTGCCCGGGCCGGCGACGCGATCTTCGCCTCGTCGGTGGAGATCACGGTGCCGACCAAGCGCTACGACCAGCCGAAGGACGGCCTGGACCGCGACGCCGGCCAGGGCACCGGCCATCTGTTCAAGCTCGACGCCCGGGGCCGGCAGATCGGGCACATCACGCTGGGCGAGGGTTCGATCTACCATCCCGGCGGCATCGACTTCGACGGCCGCTGGCTGTGGGTGCCGGTCGCCGAGTACCGGCCGAACAGCCGGTCGATCCTGTACCGGGTCGACCCGAAGACCTTGGAGGCGGTGGCGGTCGGCCGCGCCGACGACCATATCGGCGGCCTGGTGCACGACACCGACCACAACACGCTGCACGGCGTCAGCTGGGGCTCGCGCCGCTTCTACACCTGGCACTTGGACGCCGAGGGCAAGATCGATGCCTCCGTCCCCCCGACGGTCACGCTGAATCCGGAGCACTATCTCGACTACCAGGATTGCGCGTACCTGCCGGTCGGCCGCGCCATCTGCACCGGCATCACCGAGTTCCGCCGGACGCCGGACGCGCCGGTCTTCGGCCTGGGCGGGATCGAGATCGTCGACCTTGCCGCCGGCCGGCCGACCTTCCAGGTGCCGGTGCTGCTGTGGACCGAGGACGGCACCGCCATGACCCGCAACCCGGTGCTGGTCGAGGCGACGCAGGACGGCCTGCGCCTGACCGCGATGCCGGAGGACGGCACCTCCCGGATCTTCGTCTACGAGACACCCTGAATTTTTTCGGTGGGGATGTCGGCACCGCCCGGGCGGCGGCGTCCTTGGGCCATCGCATCATGGCGGGCAGCAACCCGCCAGCCAGGGATGGAGCCCGACATGCTGAAGACGATCCTGACCGGTGTTCTCGCCGTCGCGGTGCTGGCCGCCGCACCCGCCGCACCCGCCGCCCGCGCTGAGGACGCCGCCATCCGCAGCGGCCATGCCGAGGCCGGCGGCATCAGCTACTATTACGAGGTCCAGGGCGAGGGCGAGCCGCTGCTGCTGCTGCATGGCGGGCTCGGCTCGATCGACATGTTCCGGCCGCTGCTGCCGGCGCTGGCGGCGAAGCGCCAGGTCATCGCCGTCGACCTGCAGGGCCATGGCCGCACGCCGCTGGGCGACCGGCCGATCGACCTGGTGGCGATGGGCGCCGACATGGCCGCGGTCCTGCAGCAGCTCGGCGTCAAGCAGGCCGACGTGCTGGGCTATTCGATGGGCGGCGGCGTCGCCTTCCAGCTGGCCGTGCAGCATCCGGAGATGGTGCGCCGCCTGGCCCTGGTCTCGGCCGGCTACGCCCAGGACGGCTTCTATCCGGAGATGCTGCCGCAGCAGGCCGCGGTGGGCGCCGGCATGGCCGAGATGATGAAGAACACGCCGATGTACACGTCCTATGTCGCGGTGGCGCCGAAGCCGGAGGATTTCCCGCGGCTGCTCGACGCCATGGGCGCGCTGATGCGCAAGCCCTATGACTGGTCGGCGGACGTGCCGAAGCTGACCATGCCGGTGATGCTGGTCTATGGCGACAGCGACATGTACCGGCCGGAGCATGTGGTGAAGTTCTACCAGCTGCTGGGCGGCGGGCTGCGCGACGCCGGCTGGCAGCGCGAGCACATGTCGAAGAACCGCCTGGCCATCATCCCCGGCGCGACCCATTACGACATCTTCCTGTCGCCGCAGCTGCCGGCGACGGTGATGCCCTTCCTGAACGGCGAGAGCAGCGCCACCGACTGGAAGTGACGGGAGCGTTGCCTCTTCCGCTTGCGAGCCTTTTCGGAACTCCCGACACCGTCATTGCGAGCGCAGCAAAGCAATCCAGGGCCGGTGCGCACCGGCCCCTGGATTGCTTCGTCGGCTTCGCCTCCTCGCAATGACGGGGAGGGACGATGTGCGAGTGCCGCCGGCTCGGGCCTCACGGCATGTACTGGCCGCCGTTGATCTCGATCATCTGGCCGGTGACGTAGCCGCCGGCGGCTTCGGAGGCGAGGTAGAGGAAGGCGGCGGCGCATTCCTCGGAGGTGCCGAGGCGGTTCATCGGGATCGTCGCCTGCATCGCCGCCAGCTGCTCCGGCGTCGAGAAGCGCTCGTGGAACGGGGTGGTGATGACGCCGGGCGAGATCGCGTTGACCCGGATGCCGTCCTTCGCCAGCTCCTTGGCCCAGCCGCGGGTGGCGACGGCGACGAAGCCCTTGGCCGCCGCGTAGATCACCGAACCCGGGCCGCCGCCGTGGCGCGCGGCGATCGAGCTGAGATTGATGATCGACCCGCCGCCGCCCTGCCGGCGCATCTGCACCGCGCCCTCGCGCATGAAGCGGACCACGTGGCGGACATTGACGTCCAGCACCGCGTCGACGAACTCGTCGGTGTACTCCGCGACCGGGGTGCGCTTGACCAGCGCGCCGGCATTGTTGACCAGCACGTCCAGCCGGCCGAAGGCGGCGACGGTCTGCTCGACCAGGGCCTGCGCCGTCTCCGGCTTGGTGACGTCGCCGGGGGCCAGGATCGCCTCGCCGCCGGCGGCCTTGATGTCGGCGACCACTGCCTCCGCCGCCTCGCGGCTGGAATTGTAGTTCACCGCCACCCTGGCCTTGTTCTGGCCGAAGGCGCGAGCGGCGGCGGCGCCGATGCCGGTGCTGGCGCCGGTGATCAGGACGGCCTTGCCGGCGAGATCCGGGAAGACGGGCAGGGCGGACAGGGTGGTCATGGTGTCACCTCGGGTGGCGTGACGGGTTGGTCGCCTCAGTCATATCATGTCTGACAATTCTGGCGAGCGCACCCTGGCGTTGCGTCGCGCCTCCACAGCCTCGCGGCGCCCTGCTACCGTGCCCGCGATGATGCTCCTCGGACCCGACGACCCGCCGCCCTTCGAGCCGGTGAACCCCGACGGCAAGGCCTGCGCCCTGCTGGTCGCGGACCATGCCGGCCGCGCCTTCCCGAAATCGCTCGGCACGCTCGGCGTCGACCCGGGGGTGCTGGACCGCCATGTCGCCTACGACATCGGCATCGACGCCTTCTCCCGCCGCCTGGCCGAGCAGCTGGACGCGACGCTGCTGCTGCACCGCTATTCGCGGCTGATCCTGGACCCGAACCGGCAGCTCGACGATCCGACCTCGATCTGCGCCATCAGCGACGGCGCGATCGTGCCCGGCAACGCCAGGCTGACCGCCGAGGAGGAGGCGGCGCGGGCCGACGCATTCTTCCATCCCTATCACGACGCCATCGCCGCGCAGCTGGACCGGATCGCGGCGCGCTGCCCGGCCCCGGCCCTCTTGTCGCTGCACAGCTTCACGCCGGTGATGCGCGGCTTCGCCCGGCCCTGGCAGGTCGGGGTGCTGTGGCGCGACGACGGCCGCATCCCGCTGCCGCTGATGGAGGCGCTGCGCCGCGACCCGGAGATCACGGTCGGCGACAACCAGCCCTATTCCGGCCGCAACGAGCATGGCTACACCATCCACCATCACGCCGAGCCGCGCGGCCTGCCGCATGTGCTGATCGAGATGCGGCAGGACCTGATCGCGGCCGACGCGGCGGCCGAGGCCTGGGCCGACCGGATGGCGGAGATCTTCGCCCCGATCCTGGCGGACCCGGCCCTGTACCAGCCGCTGCAGGCCGTGGCATGACCGAGCCGGCCCTTACGCTCGGCATCGAGGAGGAATACCTGCTGGTCGACCCGGCCAGCCGCGACCTGGTGCCGGACCCGCCGCCGGAGCTGGTGGAGGCGCTGGAGAACCGGCACGAGGGCGCCGTGGCCCGCGAGTTCTTCCGCTGCCAGGTCGAGGTCGGCACCCCGGTCTGCCGCAGCATCGCCGAGGCGCGGACCGAGCTGACGCGGCTGCGCCGGTCGGTGGTGGAGGAGGCGGAGCGGCACGGCCTGGCGCTGATCGCCGCCTCGACCCACCCCTTCGGCACCTGGCGGCCGCAGAAGCACACCGACCGCAGCCGCTACGACCAGCTGGCGCGCGACCTCGGCGTGCCGGTGCGGCGCCTGCTGATCTGCGGCACCCATGTCCATGCCGGGATCGAGGACCCGAACCTGCGCATCGACCTGATGCGGCAGATCCGCTACTTCCTGCCGCATCTCCTGTCCCTGACCACCTCCTCGCCGTTCTGGCAGGGCACCGACACCAAGCTGAAATCCTACCGGCTGGCCGTGTTCTCGGAGCTGCCGCGGACCGGCATGCCGGAGGAGTTCCAGAGCTACGGCGAATACGAGGCGGCGCTGGCGGCGCTGGTCCAGGCCGGGGTGATCGAGGACGGCAGCAAGATCTGGTGGGACATCCGCCCCTCCGCCCGTTTCCCGACGCTGGAGATGCGCGTCACCGACGTCTGCACCCGGGTCGAGGACGGGCTGACCGTCGCCGCCCTCTACCAGTGCCTGCTGCGCATGCTGTGGCGCCTCAGGGCCCAGAATATCGCCTGGCGCCGCTACCGCAGCGTGCTGATCGAGGAGAACCGCTGGCGCGCCATGCGCTACGGCTTCGAGGAAGGGCTGATCGACTGGGGCAAGGGCAAGCTCGTGCCCTATGCCGAGCTGCTGGAGGAGGTGCTGGTGATGGTGGCGGAGGATGCGGCGGCGCTGGGCTGCGAGGCCGAGATCGCGAATGCGCGCACCATCCTGGCCCGCGGCACCTCGGCCCACCGGCAGCTCGCCGCCTATTACGAGGCCCTGGCCGGGGGCGCCGACGAGGCCGAGGCGCTGCGCCGCGTGGTCGACCGGCTGATCCTGGAGACCAAGGAGGGGCTGGAGGCAGCGGCCTGACGCCCTACATCTGAATTCCGGAACCCGTGGACACCGTCATGACCGAGATCGACGCCAAGACCCGCACCGAGCTGGAGGCCGCCGCCTTCCGCACCCTGGTCGAGCATCTGCGCCAGCGCACCGACGTGCAGAACATCGACCTGATGAACCTGGCCGGCTTCTGCCGCAACTGCCTGTCGCGCTGGTACCGCGAGGCGGCGGAGCAGCGCGGCATTCCGCTGCCGGACGCCCAGGCGCGCGAGATCGTCTATGGCGAGCCTTATGAGAGCTGGAAGGCCAAGCACCAGAAGGACGCCTCGGCCGGCCAGCAGCAGGCGTTCGACGCTTCGCACAAGCACTGACGGTTGAACCCGCGTTGCCTCTCCCGCGTCCGGCGGGAGGGGCAACGCGAGACACGTCGGCATGCCCGAATCGGGCCGACGAACAGCACCCTTGCCCGCCCCGACTCCCGCGCCGGCGCTGGGCCGGGACAGGCCGCTTGCCGGGCCGGCCCGGCCGCTTTATGGTCCCGCGCCCTGAAAGCCAATTCCCTGTTGAGGACCTGCCATGTCGGATGTCGGTGGTATCGCCGCGGATCGCCTGAAGTCGTTCATCGAGCGCATCGAGCGGCTCGAGGAGGAGAAGGCGGGGATCGCGGGCGACATCAAGGATGTCTATGCCGAGGCCAAGGGCACCGGCTTCGACGCCAAGATCATCCGCCAGATCATCCGCCTGCGGAAGATGGAGCAGGACGACCGGCGCGAGCAGGAAGAGCTGCTCGACCTCTACAAGCAGGCCCTCGGGATGCTCGAATAAGAGACCCCTCCGGTCTCCAGCCGGGCGGAGCGATCGATCATGCGACTCGAAACCCCCCGGCTGATCCTGCGTCCCTGGGAGGACCGTGATCGGGCGGGCTTCGCCGCGGTCAACGCCGATCCAGAGGTCCGCCGCTACTACTACCCGAGCGTGCTGACGCCGGCCGAGACCGACGCCGTGATCGACGAGGCGATGGCCGCGCTGGCGCAGGACGGCTTCGGCTTCGTCGCGGTCGAGCGCAAGGAAGACGGCGCGCTGGTCGGCGGCGCCGGGCTGTCGCGCCCGGGGCCCGAGGTGCCGGGGCGCCATCCGGCCGAGATCGGCTGGATCCTCGGCCGCGCCTTCTGGCGCCAGGGCTACGCCACCGAGATCGGGCGGGCCTGCCTCGACGCCGCCTGGACCCGGTTCGGCCTGCCGGCGGTGATCGGCTACACCTCCGCCATCAACACCCCGTCGCGCCGCGCCATGGAGCGGCTGGGCCTGGCCCATGTCGCCGGCGGCGATTTCGAGGACGTCACCGTGCCGCCGGGCGATCCGCTGCGCCCGCATGTGCTGTACCGGATGGCCCGGCCGGGTTAGGGTCGGCATCCCCGCCGGGGATGACATTACCTGTCGGTGGCCCGGTAGACCACGGGAGCTCCCCCGTCCGGCAGAATCGCGGCGATCGCATGTCCCGGGATGCTCATGCCGTCTCTCTGGAAGGCATCGGGCGAGAAGTTGGCGACCAGCCTGGTTCCGTCCCCGAACGTGGTCTGCTGGACGAGGCGATCCGGGGTCAGCCACCGGAAGTCGACCAGTTCCTGCATCGCCAGGCGCTCATGCAGCGGCCGGAAGAACGCGTCCTGCCGCCGGATGACCGGCAGCCTCTGCCGCAGCGAGGCCGCGCTCAGATTGTAGAGCGGCGGCACGTTGTAGAGCAGCTGGGCCAGCTCGTTCTCCACCCGCACATTCGACAGCTTCAGGCTGTCGAACGACCAGTGATGCGTGGTGATGACCGACCCGTGGAACACGGCCTGATACAGCGGCAGCCGGGTCCCGGGGTCGAAATACACGGTGCGGTAGGCGTCCTTGAGGGGGACCGTCCTGAAGAAGGCGGCCGGCTGCTCGGGCGGATACCAGCGGCCGAGATAGTAGGGCGACGATGCGTTCTTCTGCATGTCCGCATCGCCCCAGGCGATCACCGGGGTCTGCATGCCATGGGCGAACACCGTGCCGTCGACGGTGGTCGCCTTGCCGTCCTCCGACCCGGCCGGCAGCTTCAGGGCGTCGGCGAGCCAGCGCATGCTGGCCTCCGAGCCCGCCGCGTACTGCGCCTGCGACACCGGTGCGCCGGGCCTGTAGCTGTCGAAGACGAGGCCGGCGGCATAGGCGTCGAGGAACCAGCTGTTGAAGGGTACCTTGCCGAGGATGGCGGGGACCCGGGCCTGCATCAGCGGCCGGACGCAATCCGCGACGGTGTAGTGGCCGGATTTGCCGAAGCCGGCCCGCAGCGACCCGTCCGCGAGCATGACGGCGCAGTCGCGGTAGGCGCGCGTCCCGAGATGCGCCGTGGCCCAGCTCGGATTGTCGCCCGCCTTCAGGGCCGTCTCGTAGGAATCGTAGGGTGCCACCAGATAGCCGGCCTCCACCCCGGCCCGCACCGCCTCCGGGTGCCACAGCCCCGGCTCCCAGCCCTCGCCGAACCCGATCCACAGCTTCGGCAGGCCGGCGTCGCGCAGCGCGGCCATCGTGGCGATGGAGATGCCGCCGCCCCATTGCGCGGGATCGGGCGTGAGCGCGCCGGCGAAGGCCCGGGCCATCCGGCCGCGGAGATCCCCGTAGCCGCCGACGAGGACCTGCATGTCGGGCTCCTCCAGCCCCTGCCAGCGCTCGCGCGCCAGGGAATCGAGCGCTTCATTGACGCCGCGGACCAGCACCTGGCGCTGATACTCGTAGGGCGTGCCCTTCACCTCCGCCAGCGCGGACCGCGCTTCCGGCTCGAGCCGGCGGCGCAGCTCCGACGCCAGCGCGTCCGGTCCCTTCAGGATTGCCAGGAACGCCCGCCAATCCGCGACATCCCGGGCCGACAGCAGGCCGCCGCCCCAGAGATAGGTGTGGGCGGCGCCGATCAGCTTCGCCGCGTCCGGCGCCCGGGCGATCTTTTGGGCCAGCGTCTCGTAGCGTCCCTCGGCGACCAGCAGCTCGCGGTAGTGTCTGGCGCCGGCCAGGGGATCGGCAGGCCCCAGATGCAGCAGCAGCGTCATCGGCTGGCCGAGATTCAGCGGCGTGAACGCGTGATCCAGCGACAGCGCCAGGCCGTCCCCCTCCGCCGTGAAGCGGGCGCTGTTGTTGAACGGGTTCCGCAGGATCCAGGTCAGCGAGTAGCGGTCCCGGTCGAGGCCCCAGAGCGGCAGGCCGAGATCCTCGGAGGTGGTGAACTCCGCATACTGGTCCAGCAGGAAATCCCGCCAGACCCTGTCCCCCGCGGGGACGTAGTGCCCTTCGGCCAGGGGGAAGACCAGGCCTTTGCCGATGGCGGCCGCCGGCTGCCGCAGCACCGGCAGGGTCCCGGCGTCCCGGGCCGTGATCGCGATCGTCAGGTCGGCGCCGTCGAGATCGGCCGAGACCTGGTAGGACCCGTCGTCCCAGCGCCAGGAGGCCCGGTCCGGGCCGGCGTGGAGGTCGTCGACGCGGCGGGCCGGCCCGCCGGTCGAGAGCCGGACCGGGGCTTCGCCCGCGGGCTCGGCCGAGATCGCCAGCGTCGCCGGCTCCAGCTCGACGCGCCAGGCATCGCCCTGCAGCACCACGCCGGCGGCATGGGCGGGCAGGTTGACCGTCAGGGCCAGCACGGCACCCGCGGCGATCGGCGACAACCGTTTCATATCGGACTCCCGGAACGCCGGCGCGGGCGGCACCCCCGATCAATGACAGAGAGTCGGGACGCGTGATACCGGCCGTTGCTTTTCTGGTCGGCCGGATATAACAAGAAGAAGCTTGCAAAAAAGAGAGCGGGTCATGGAGGAGACGATCGACGGCCGGTGGGGCGAACTGCTGACCCGGCGCTACGCCGCGGGCGTCGCCACGCTGTGCCTGGGCGTGGCGCTCTACGCGCTCAACGCCTTCCTGGTCTCGACCTCCCTGCCCACGGCGGTGACCGAACTCGGCGGCGTCGGGCTGATCAGCTGGGCCTTCACCGTCTATCTCGTCGCCGCCATCGTCGGCGGCGCCGCCGCGGCGATGCTGAAGCAGCGCCTCGGCACCCGGCCGGCGCTGCTGCTGGCGGCGCTGGCCTTCCTGGCCGGCACGCTGGTCTGCGGCTTCGCCCCGTCGATGCCGGTGGTGCTGGTCGGCCGGCTGTTCCAGGGCGCGGGGGAGGGGGTGGTCGCCGCCGTCTGCTACGCGCTGATCCCGGAGATGTTCCCGTCGCGGCTGATGCCCAAGGTGTTCGGGGCGGAGGCGATCGTCTGGGCCGCCGCCGCCTTCGGCGGGCCGCTGCTGTCCGGCGTGCTGACGGAGCATGTGTCCTGGCGCGCCGCCTTCCTGGTCAACGTGCCGCTGATCGCGATCTTCGTCGCCCTGGTCGGGCTGGTGGTGCCGGCCGAGGACGACCGGCGCGGCGGCGGCACGGTGCCGGTGCTGCGCCTCCTCGGTTGCGCCGCCGGCATCATGCTGGTCTCGGTCGCCGGCATCGTGCCGCACAGCTGGCAGGCGGCGGCCTGCGTCGCCGGGGCGTTGCTGGTGCTGGCCGTCGTGGTGCTGGCCGACCGGCGCAGCCGCGACCGGCTGTTCCCGTCCGACGCCTTCACCTTCGGGTCCACGGTCGGCGCCGGCCTCTGGGTGGTGCTGCTGATGCCGGTGGCCCAGGCCGCGACCACCGTCTATCTCAACATCACCATCCAGCATCTCTGGGGCTACGGCCCGACCATGGCCGGCTATGTCAGCGCCCTGATGGCGCTGTCCTGGAGCGGCTCGGCCGTGCTGGTCGCCGGCATCGTCCGGCCGCAGGCGCAGCGCCGGCTGATCCGCCTCGGGCCGGCCCTGCTGGCCCTCGGCCTGCTCGGGGTGATGGCGGCGCTCGTCACCGGCCAGCCCTGGCTGCTGATGCTGTGCCAGGTGCTGATCGGGACCGGCTTCGGCATCTCCTGGGCCTTCCTCAGCCAAGCGGTGATGGAGGCGGCGCGGCCCGGCGAGCGCGACTCCGCCTCGGCCCTGCTGCCGACGCTGCAATCCGGCGGCTACGCCATCGGCGCGGCGCTGTCCGGGCTGGTCGCGAACGAGGCCGGCATGGCCGCGGCGCTGGCCCCGGAAGCGATCATCCACGCCGCCACCTGGGTCTTCGGCATCGCCGCGCTGCTGGGCACGCTGGGGTTCCTCGCCAGCTTCGGGGTGCGGCCGGGCGGGCGCTCGGCCTGACACCCGCCCCGACGGCCGTCCGGCACCGTATCGCCGTCCCCAGCACCGTCATTGCGAGCGCAGCGAAGCAGTCCATGGTGCCGCTCATGCGGGCCGATGGATTGCTTCGTCGGCTTCGCCTCCTCGCAATGACGGTGAGAGAAGCGGCTGACTCGACACTGGGCCGGCCGCGCCGCTACCGTCAACCGATCGACGGAACAGGAGGACGGCGAT
>NZ_JANX01000091.1 GCF_000767795.1 Inquilinus limosus MP06
TGGTGCGCGACATCGACGCCGTGGCGCGCCTGGCGGGGGAGCGCGCCGGCGCCGACACGGTCGCCCTGGTCGGCTGGGCCACCGGCGGGATGTGGTCGGCCTGGTACGCCTCGCTCTGGCCCGAGCGGGTCGGCCATCTGGTCGTGCTGAACGCGCTCTATGGCGGGGCCGACCGGCATCCGACGCTCGGCCCCGGCTCGCCCGCCGCCGATCCGGACCATCCGGACCGGCTGAGCCCGACGGTCGGCGGCTATACGCTGAACACCGCGGCGGCGCTGTTCCCCTCCTGGGACCGCACCATCCCGGCCGAGGACAAGGCGAGCTGGCGCGATCCGGCCGTGGCCGAAGCCTATGCCCGGGCGGCGCTGGCCAGCGATCCGGGCTCGGCCGACCGCGATCCGCCCGCCTTCCGCGCCCCGGCCGGCGCCATCGAGGACAGCTTCCTGCAGGCCGGCGGCCGCCGGCTGTTCGATGCCGGGTCGATCACCGCGCCGATCCTGCTGGTCCGCTCCGAGCATGATTTCTGGAGCCGGCCGGAGGACGCGGCCGCCTTCGCCCATGACGCGGTGCGGTCCGCGGGCGTGCGCAGCGTCACCTTGCCCGGCGCCACCCATTACGCGCATCTCGACCGCCCGGAACGGGGCCGGGACGCGCTGATCGCCGAGATCACCGCCTTCCTGGGCACCCGCTAATCCCCCGCCATCCCGGCCAGCTTGGCCACCGTGTTCATGTTGCGGGCGGTGCCGGCCTTCGCCGCCGGGATCGACAGCTTGGACTGCCCCATGCCGTCGCCGTAATGGACGTAGATCTCGCGCCGGCCCAACCGCATCTCCTCGCCCTGCACGCCGGTGGCCCTGTCGAGCGCATCGGCCGGCGGCGGGGCGTCGAGGAAGATCGCCACGGTGCGGTTCGGCGCGGCGTCCGGGAACGGGTTGGCCGCCAGGACCTGCGCCATCTCCGCGGCGCTGCGCACCAGCACGCCGACCGGCTTGCCGGCATAGGCCGCGAGCGCCGCCTCCACCGCCGCCTTGACCTCGGCCTCGGTCCGGTCGCTGCGGCAGACGACGTTGCCGCTGGCGATGTAGGTGCGGATCTCAGCCAGCCCGGCCGTCTCGCACAGCGCCTTCAGGTCGCTCATCGGCAGCTTGCCGGTGCCGCCGACATTCACCGCCCGCAGCAGGATGACGAAGCTGGTCATGGCGCCTCCCGCCGGATCAATAGGCCAGCCGGCCATACATGTCGTCGAAGGGCATCATCACATGCTCGCGATAGGCAGGCCGCTCCATCAGCCGGGCGTACCAGGCGCGGACATGCGGCACCGGCGGAGTCTCCAGCCCCATGCCGAAATAGCGGTACAGCACGGTGCCGGCCGGGATGTCGCCCAGGCCGAACGCGTCGCCCGCCAGATAGGGCCGGCCGGCCAGATGCGCGTCCAGCAGCTTGAAATGCGCAGCGCAGGCGGCCTGCTTGCGGGCGATCAGCTCGGCATTGCGCTCGGCCTCCGGCGTCCGCCAATGGCCCCAGAACAGGTCCATGAAGTCACGCTGCAGCGTCGCCAGCGACCAGTCCATCCAGCGATCGGCCAGCGACCGTTCGGCCGGATCGGCGGGCCACAGCCGGCCGTCGCGGGCGGCGAGATAGCGCAGGATCGCGTGCGATTCCCACACCACCGTGCCGTCCTCGTCGATCACCGGCACTCTTCCATGCGGGTTCATCGCGCGGAAGGCGGGATCGTCCAGCCCGCCGAAATCGCCGCCGGCCGGGATGTGCTCATGCGGCAGGCCCAGCTCGCCCATCAGCCACAGCACCTTCTGCACGTTGAAGGCGTTGCGCCGGCCCCAGATCGTCAGCATTGCCCGCTCCCTTCTCCCGGCCGTCCGGTCAGGACATCATCGTAGATCGGCAGGTAGCGCAGCCGCTCCGGCCGCGGTTCGTGGAAGGCCATCGCGTAGTAGCCGATCTGGTGGAAATAGGCGATGCGGCTGCGGATCTCGACCTCGTCCGGCCCATAGCCCATCTGCCCGAAGGCGCGGCGCAGCAGGCCCATGCGGTACTGGTCGGCGCCCTGCACCGCCCGCGCCACCTCCTTCGAGGCCCGGCCCCAGTCGCGCACCGCCATGTCCAGCGCCGGGCTGAACGGGTCCTCGTCGACCCAGACGTTGCGGAAGGCCCGGAAGAAGGCCGCGCCCTCGAGGTCGGTCCGACCCTCGAGGGCCTCAAAGGGCGCGCAGTTGCGCCGGCGCCATTCCTCCAGCAGCGCCGCCAGCAGATCCTTCCGGCCCTGGAAATGGAAGTAGAAGCTGCCGCGCGTCACCTTCAGCGTGGTGGCCAGCCGGTCGACCTTGACGCTGGCGACGCCGCCCTTCTCCAGCACCTTCAGCGCGGCGCGGATCCAGTCCTCGCGGCTCAGCGTCCGGCGGCCGTTTCCCGCCTCCGCCGTCGCTTTGCTGTTCTTCGCTGTCGCCAATGCGTCCGTCCTCGATCGGTGCCGGCGGTAGCCTTGCGTCACCAGCCAGATGCCGGCCCCACCCTGTATGCCCGTCGCAGGCAAGGCAAGAGGGGACCGGACGCCGCGTCGGAGAACCAAGCCGCCATGCCCCATCCACCGATCGACCCGAAATCCGTCGCCGGGAAGACCCCGGAGGTCGAACGCCATCTCCAGCTTCTCGTCATCGGCGCCGGCCCGGCCGGCATCGCCGCAGCGGCCGAGGCGGCGGAGCGCGGGCTGGAGGTGCTGCTGGTCGACGAGAACCCGGTCGACGGCGCCCTGATCGGCATGGACGTGCCGCTGCATTTCGGCGGCCGCGCCACCGCGGCGGTGAACACCCCCGGCCGGCTGCTGGAGACCTTCCTGGAAGCCCGGCCGGAGCTGGCGGAGCTGTTCGACAAGGGCGTCGAGGTGCTGCTGCAGACCACGGTCTGGGGCCTGTTCGCCAACGCCCCCGGGGTGCAGTGGATGCCCGGCCCCGTCGCCGGCCTGGCCGACACCGACCGGTCCTGGCTGGTCGGATTCGACAAGGTCATCGTGGCCGCCGGCCGGCGCGACCTGGGCATGTCCTTCCCGGGCTGGGACCTGCCCGGCGTGATGGGCGTGACCGCGGCGCACCGGCTGATCAGCGCCTATGACGCCTTCGCCGGCCGCCGACTGCTGATCCTGGGCACCGGCGCCGAAGCGCTGGACCTGGCCCTGACCGCGCTGGGCCGCGGGCTGGAGGTGGCGGGCCTGATCGAGGTCGCCGACCAGCCGGTCGGCCCGGCCGAGCTGGTCGAGGCGGTGAAGGCGCATGGCGTGCCGGTGCTGACCGGCCATGTCATCAAGGCGGCCACGGGCACCGTCGAGGGCGTCACAACCGCGACGCTGGTCAAGGTCGACAGCAGCCTATCGCCGGTACCGGGCAGCGAGCGCGACATCGCCTGCGACACCGTCGCGCTGGGCATCGGCACGGTGCCGAACATCGAGCTGCTGGCGGCGCTGGACGCGAAGCTGGCGCACGACCCGGACCGCGGCGGCCATGTGCCGGTGACCGACGCGGACGGCCGCACCGCCCTGCCCTTCGCCTATGCCGTCGGCGACTGCGCCGGCATCCATGCCGCCAAATCGGTCGACCCCGCGGTGGCGCGGCAGGAGGGCCGGGTGGCGGCGATCGCCGTGGCCGCCTCTTTGGACAAGGCCGCCGAGGGCGACGTGACCGCCGCCCGGGCCGGGCTGGCACAGCCGGTCCAGGGCGGGGGCGACCACCGCATGACCTGGCTGAAGGCGCTTCTCAACACCGGCGGCCTCGACGTGCTGGTGTGCCAGTGCGAGGAGGTCAGCCGCGGCGAGCTCCTGGACATCAGCCCGCCACGCTATCTCGAGCGCGTGTCGAACAAGATGGGCACCCGGTCGCTGACCACGTTGCTGGAGGACGGGCCGGTCAACCAGGACCAGGTCAAGCGCCTGACCCGCGCCGGCATGGGGCTGTGCCAGGGCCGCCGCTGCCGCGAGCAGGTGGCGATGCTGCTGGCGCTGTCGTCCCGCATCGATGTCGGCCAGGTGCCGCTGGCCAGCTACCGCCCGCCGGTCCGGCCGCTGCCGCTGAAGGTGCTGTGGCCGCAGGACGAGGCCGCGGTGGTGCGGCAGGAATGGGATTCCTGGTTCGGCATCGAGAGCCAATGGGTGCCGTGGTGGGACATTCCCGCCGGCGGGGCGAAGCAGGGCTGAGGCGGAGGACGGATCATGGCAGAGACACAGAACGGCGCCTCGGTCGTCATCATCGGCGGCGGCGTCACGGGGCTGAGCACCGCATGGTGGCTGGCGCGCAGCGGCGTCGACGTGCTGGTGCTGGAGAAGGGCATCGTCGGCTGGGAGGCGTCGGGCCGCAACGGCGGCGGCTGCACCCACCCGCAGAGCCCGCTGTTCCCGGAGGAGCAGCGGTTGTGGCCGCAAATGGACGAGCTGCTGGGCTATCCGACCGAGCACCAGAAGCACCGGCTGAAGATCGTGCTGCACGAATCCGACGTCGAGTTCATGCTCGGCTGGGTGCGGATGGGCGAGAAGCAGGGCTTCCACTACGAGACGCTGGACGGCAAGCAGATCCGCGAGCTGGCGCCGCTGGTGGGCGACACGGTGGAGCGCGGCTACCTGCTGAAATATGGCGGCCACGCCAACCCGCAGCGCACCAGCCAGGCCTATGCCTGGGCGCTGCAGGATCTGGGCGGCCGCATCCTGCAGCATTGCACGGTGACCGGCTTCGACACCGCGGGCGGCAAGGTGACGGCGGTGCGCACGGACCGCGGCGATTTCGGCTGCGACCATGTGGTGATCGCCGCGGGGCCGCAGACCGGCCTGCTGGCGGAGATGCTGGGCGTCGACCTTCCGGTCGCCTCCGGCCGGGCCGAGATGATCGTCACCGAGCCGTTGCCGGCGATGCCGATGAGCGGCGTCGACGGCAACGGCCTGTACGGCCGGCAGACGCTGCGCGGCAACCTGGTCTATGGCGGCGGTCCGCATGAATGGCTGCCGCCGGTCGACCTGAAGACGCCGCCGAAGCCGTCCAGCCCGCTGCTGCGCAACATCGGCCGGCGGCTGATGGAGCTCTTCCCCAAGGCCGCGCATGTGCGGATGATCCGCAGCTGGTCGGGCGTGATCGAGAACACGCCGGACGGCCGCGCGGTGATCGACTGGATGCCGGGCTTCGACAACGCCATCGTGGCGACGATGTCGAGCGTCGGCTTCGGCCTGTCGCCGGCCAGCGGCCACGCCATCCGCGACATGATCGTCGACGGCGCCTGCAGCTTCGCCGACCTGTCGTCGATGCGCCTCGACCGCTTCGCCGGCCTGCCGAAGGACTGGCGCGAGGCCCAGGGCTGGCTGCCGCCGGTCGCGGCCTGAGGCGGCGGAGCCTGCCCCCTCACCTTCCCGTCGCCGACGCGACGGGCCCCTCCCTCTCCCCGAGGAGAGGGGAGTGGAGGCGCGGCTCCTTCACCTCTCCTTGGGGAGAGGTCGAAATCGCCCCGCGATTTCGGGTGAGGGGGTGGCGCCACCCCATCCACTCACGCTAGCCTCCGGGCCGGGAGGACCATCGATGACCGACCTCACCGCCCGGCTGGAGGCCTGCTATTCCGGCGCCGTCTTCGACGTGCTGCGCGATATGGGCCACGCCAATTGCGTGCTGCCGCGGACCATCCTGGCCGTGGACCCGGACACCCGGATCTGCGGTCGCGTCTTCACCATCCGCGGCCGGCCGGATGACACCATCGACGCTCACCAGAGCCTGCTGGCCTGGACCGAGCTGCTGACCGTGGTGCCGAGGGACCATGTCGCCATCTGCCAGCCGCAGGACGACGTGCGGGCGCTGATGGGCGAGCTGTCGGCCGAGGCGCTGCAGTCGCGCGGCGTGCGCGGCTACATCGTCGATGGCGGGTCGCGCGACAACGCCTTCATCCGCCGGCTGGGCTTTCCGGTCTTCGCCCGCTTCCGCACCCCGCGCGACATCGTCGCCGCCTGGATGCCGGAGGCCTATGGCGAGCCGATCACCATCGGCCAGGTGCGGATCGCCACCGGCGACTGGGTGGTGGCCGACATCGACGGCATCGTCGTCATCCCGGCGGCGCTGGCCGAGGAGACGGTGGCGAAGGTCGAGGACGTGATGCGGCAGGAGAACCTGGTGCGAAAGGCGATCCTCGACGGCGTCTCGCCGCAGGAGGCGTATCTGCGCCACGGGAAGTTCTGAGAGACCGTTCGCAAATACTACTGGCGTGGCCGTCTGACGGCGGTTTCTCCGCTTCCGGTGCTCACGGACGATAACGTCCGCTGCGCGCCGGTTCTCGAAACCACCGCCAGCCGACTCACGCCAGCGCATTTCCAAACGGTCTCTACCCCTTCCCTCGCCGCCGCCCGGACCCCACATCGAAGGTCCAGCCCACAGCAAGGCCGAGCGCCATGAGCGAGAAGCCGAGGAAGATCCCCGGGCCCGACCATCCGATCACGGTGACGCCGAACCCGGCCCGGGTGGTGGTGAAGGTCGCCGGCAAGGTCGTCGCCGACAGCGTCAGCGCGCTGACGCTGCGCGAGGCGAGCTACCCGCCGGTGCAGTACATCCCGCGGAAGGACGTCGACATGGCGGCGCTGCAGCGCACCGACCATGCCACCTACTGCCCCTACAAGGGCGATGCCAGCTACTACAGCATCCCGGCCGGCGGCGGGCGGGCCGACAACGCGGTCTGGACCTACGAGGCGCCCTATGACGCGGTCGCCGCGATCAAGGACCACGTCGCCTTCTACCCCGACCGCGTCGATTCGATCGCCGAGCAGCCGGCCTGACCGTACCGAGACCGTGAGTTGTTGCCTCTCCCGCCAGGCGGGAGAGGCAAACGCAGAGATGCTCGACATCCGGTCAGGCCTTGACGGGACCACGCCGCAATTCATTCCGCTCTATGGAAACAGCCCCGCCGCATCGGCCCGGTGGCAGACGCAGCACAGCTTGTTGCCGTCCGGGTCGCGCACATAGGCGCCGTAATAGCTGGGATGATAGTGCGGCCGGGTGCCGGGCGCGCCCTCGTCGGCGCCGCCCGCCGCCAGCGCGGCGCTGTGGAAGGCGTCCACCTGCGCCCGTTCGCGCACGTTGAAGCCGATGGTGACGCCGTTGCCGAAGGTCGCCTTCTCGCCGTTGATCGGGCGGCAGATCAGGAATTCCGGGCCGCTGTCGCCCTCGGGCACGTAGCACAGCCAGCCGGCGACGCGGTCGTCGAGCTGGCAGCGCAAGCCGATCGCCGCCAGCACCTGGTCGTAGAACTGCTTGGCCCGGTCGATGTCGTTGGTGCCCACCGTGATATGGCTGAACATGGCCCTCCCCGCGGCGCATGGCCTTCCGAGTTCCCGCGCATCGGGCTCGCCGGCCGATACGATGGGTGTGGCGTAGCATAACGCCCGCCCCGCTCCGAACAAAGCGGCAACACTCCGGAAATTCGTCCGGATTCCGGTTTGAATGCCGCAGCCCGGGGCCGGAACCGGCCCCCGCCGCCCGCTATTGATCCCCGTAGCCGGCGCCACCCGGCCCTGCCCCGGAGCGCAACCGAGGAGGAGTGGAGATGGACACGATCGGCCCCCTGACCCAGCAGATCCACAACGACCTTCTGGCCCTGATCGGCGAACGGTCCGAGGACTATGCCGCCGAGGCGGGCGGAGATCCGCAGGCCGTCAGCGGCGCGCTGATCGGCGCCCTGGCCTTCCTGACCGGGCAGATGATCGCCGCCGCCGCCGAGGCCGGGGGCGTCGCCCCCCTGCTGGAGCGCGCCAGCGCCAATATGCGCGTTGGCGCCGAGGCCGGAATCGCGCCGGCACAGACGATCGACACCGGCGTCACCGTGCACTGACCGGGGAGCAGCCCCGCCGGCCGTCACCGCACCGGCGTCTCGGGCGCGGCGGCCGCGACGAAGCGCGGATCGATCAGCCCGGCGGTGTCGACATCCCCGGGCAGCAGCCCGGCGGCCCGGGCCGCCTTCTCGACATCGGCGATGACATGCTGGGCGAAGGCGCCTGTCAGCTGGGCCTCGCTGTCCGGCAGGGAATAGAAGGTGATGCCGTCGAAGGCGCTCGACAGCCGCTCCGGCGTCGCCTGCACCGCGCGGGCGATGATGGCCCGCCCGCCCGCCATGTCCTTCTCGTAGTCGTCATGCGCCGCCTGCCAGGCCCGCAGCAGCGCCGTGACCTGGCCCGGCCGCCGCTCCAGCACCTCCCGGCGCACCACGAAGACGTCCGAGATCAGGCCGGGATCCTCCGCCGCCGTGTACAGCACCTTGACCCGCGGATCGACCAGCCGGGCCAGCGACAGATAGGGCTCGTAGGTCACGGCCGCGGGGGTCCGGTCCACGGTCACGGCGGTGGCGGCGTCGAGGGCCGGCATCGGCACCGAGACGATGTCGGCGAGGCTCATGCCGTTCCGCGCCAGGGCATAGCTGAGCAGCATGTGGCTGGTGCTGCCCTCCTCATAGGCGACCGCCTTGCCCCTGAGGTCGGCGACGGTCCCGATTCCCGGGCCGGCGATGATGGCGTCGGCCGTCATGCTGACGTCGAGCAGGGCGACGATCCGGATCGGCACCCCCGCCGCCGCCAAGACCAGCGCCGTATGGGTGGCGACGCTGGCGCCGTCGAGGCGGCCATCGGTCAGCGCCTCCTTGATCTCCCGGTCCTGCGCGAAGGTCTCGATCTCGACATCCGGCAGGCCCCCGGCCCGGAACAGGCCTTTCGCCGCCGCGACATGCCACAGGCCGTAGCCCAGCCAGGGCTGGATTCCCATCCGGAAACTCCCGGCCTCCGGATGGGCCGGGATCGCCTGGGCCCCCGCCGGCCCGGCCCAGGCCAGCAGGACAGCCAGAACGGCACCGCGTGCCCTGCCGCGCTCCTTCATCGCCCCTTCCCCATCGCCGATGGCTCGCCACCGGCCGACCGTACTGTTCTTATCGACCGACGATTCATAGAGTGGCCGGTCGCAGAGTCAATCGATGCCCCTGGCAACCCGCCATAGTTTCCTAGCGGGGCCGACCTCCATGAGCCATGCGGAGACCGTCACGCTGTGGCGCCCTGCTCTCCCGCCGCTTGCCAAGCCGCTCCCCGGCGGTTAACCATAGGCCATGGTCATGTCTCGCTCCCTGCGAATTAGCCACTAGGCCCCGGGCCGGCCGCGCCGGCTCCCCCGGGGTCTTCGTCCGTGTGCTGTTCGCATTCCCCGGGAGATACCGATGACCATGACCCGCGACGACGCGCAGGTCCTCTTTCACGTGGTCGGCATGGCCGACACCAACCTGCTGCCCCGCCTGCTCGAGCATTTCTGCCTGCGCGATGTCCTGCCCGAGCGCGTCTCGGCCGAGCGGCACGGCGACGAGATGCGCGTGACCATCGCCGTCCGCCGCGACGACTGCCCGGAATGGGAGATGGTGGCCCGCAAGCTTGGCCAGATCTTCGTGGTCAGGAGCGCGCTGGCCTCGCTCGCCGAACCGGCCTTGCAGTCCGCCGCCGGATAGCGTGGTATCGGGATCCTGGCCGCCCCGGTCCGCCCGCGCCGGCCATCCCCGATCCCGTCACGCCCCGGCCGCCCGATGACCCCGTCCCCGCGCCAACCCGTGCTGATCGCGCTGCTGGTCGCCGGCGCCTTCTTCATGGAGAATCTGGACGCCACCGTGATCATCACGGCGCTGCCGGACATGGCGGTATCCTTCGGTATCCGCGCGGTGGACCTGAATGTCGGGCTGTCGGCCTATCTGCTGACGCTGGCCGTGTTCATCCCGGCCAGCGGCTGGGTGGCCGACCGGTTCGGCGCCCGGTCGGTCTTCGCCAGCGCCATCGTCGTCTTCACCCTGGCCTCGGCCCTGTGCGCCGCCGCCGACAGCCTGTGGAGCTTCACCGCGGCGCGCATCCTGCAGGGCATCGGCGGCGCCATGATGGTGCCGGTCGGCCGGCTGGTGGTGCTGCGCAACACCGCCAAGCAGGACCTGATGCGGGCGATCGCGTATATCACCTGGCCGGCCCTGGCCGCGCCGGTGCTGGGCCCGCCGGTGGGCGGGCTGATCACCAGCATCGCCTCCTGGCGCTGGATCTTCCTGCTCAACCTGCCGCTCGGCGCCATCGCCCTGGTGCTGGCGCTGCGGCTGATCCCGAACGACCGGGAGGACCGGCGCGTGCCCTTCGACGGGCTGGGCTTCGTCCTGACCGGCCTCGCCTGCCTGGCGCTGATGCTGGGGCTGGACCTGGTCGGGCACCAGCAGATCCCCTGGGCGTCGGTCGGGCTGCTGCTGGCCGCCGCCCTGCTGCTGGGGACCTGGGCGGTGCGCCATGCCCGGCGCCACCCGCACCCGCTGGTGGGCCTGGCGGCGCTGGCGATCCACACCTATCGCGTCACCGTGCGCGGCGGGTCGCTGTTCCGGGCGGTGGTCAGCGCCGTGCCCTTCCTGCTGCCGCTGATGTTCCAGCTCGGCTTCGGGCTGGACCCGGTGCGGTCCGGCCTGCTGGTGCTGGCGCTGTTCGCCGGCAATCTCGGCATGAAGCCGATGACCAGCTGGGTGCTGCGCCGCTTCGGCTTCCGCACCGCGCTGCTGGCCAACGGCGCGGTGCTGGCGGCGACCCTGTTCGCCTGCGCCCTGCTGACGCCGTCCACCCCGGCGGCGTTGACCGCGGCGCTGCTGGTGGTCAGCGGCGCCGCCCGGTCGATGCAGTTCACCAGCCTGAACACCCTGGCCTTCGTCGACGTGCCGAAGCCGGAGATGAGCGCCGCCAACACCCTGTTCAGCGTCACCCAGCAGATCTCGATGGGGCTGGGCGTGGCGCTGGGCGCCATCGCGCTGCGGGCGGCGGAGGCGTCGGGCCTGGCCGGCGGATCGACCGTGGCCGAATACCAGATCGCCTTCGCCGTGCTAGGCGTGCTGGCGCTGCTGTCGATGCTGGACTATCTGCCGCTGGGCCGCGACGCCGGCACCGAGGTCAGCGGCCACAGGCGGCGACAGCATTCCGGCTGACTAAGTCGGACATAACCGCTAGGGTCCGCTGCTGAGACGGGGCGGAGCCGACCCCCAACCGAGACGGGAGAGACGCAGATGACGAGCAAGGTGGCGCTGGTGACGGGGGCCGGATCCGGCGTCGGCCGGGCGGTGACGCTGGCCTTCCTGAAGGACGGCTACAGCGTGGTGCTGGCCGGCCGCCGGCAGGATGCTCTAGCCGAGACGATCCAACTGTCCGGCGTGGCTGCCGACCAGGCCCTGGCGGTGCCGACCGACGTCACCGACCCGAAGAGCGTCCGCGCCCTGTTCGACGCCGCCAAGGCCCGCTTCGGCCGGCTGGACGTGCTGTTCAACAATGCCGGCGTCAGCGCCCCGGGCGTGCCGCTGGAGGACCTGACCTTCGAGCAGTGGAAGGCGGTGGTCGACACCAACCTGACCGGCCCGTTCCTGTGCACGCAGGAGGCGATCCGGATCATGAAGGACCAGGACCCGCAGGGCGGCCGGATCATCAACAACGGCTCGATCTCGGCGCATGTGCCGCGGCCGAACTCCGCCCCCTACACCGCGACCAAGCACGCCATCACCGGCCTGACCCGGTCGACCTCGCTGGACGGGCGGAAGTACAACATCGCCTGCGGCCAGGTCGACATCGGCAACGCCGCCACCGACATGGCGTCGAAGATGGCCAAGGGCGTGCCCCAGGCCGACGGCTCGATCAAGCCGGAGCCGCTGATGGACGCGGCCCATGTCGCCAGCACCGTGCTGATGATGGCGTCCCTGCCGCTCGACGCCAATGTTCAGTTCGTGACGGTGATGGCGACGAACATGCCCTTCATCGGCCGGGGTTAGGCTGACGTCGGGGGACTCAAACCGTCCTGACGGGCGGCTTCGCATAGCCTCTCCCGCTTGGAGGGACCTCTCAAAAGGGTTGAGACCCAATCCTTTATAGTCCCCCCCTCCCCTTGCGGGAGGGGGCAGGGGGAGGGGTCTGCGCGCGTCCGCGCGCGAATGGGCAAAGGACAGGCTTCACCGCCCGGGCCGGATCATCAGGTTCCAGGCCGGCCCTGGCGTCGAAAACCCCCTCCCCCTACCCCCCTCCCGCAAGGGGAGGGGGGACTCGTTTTGCCTTTGGCCGATAGTGTTACGAGCCTCAGAGGCAATCCGAAAGAAACCTCACGCCTCCCGCACGTAAGGCGTCGTGGTGGTCAGCGCCCGGAAGCCGAGCCGTTCCAGGATCGGCCGGCTTTCGGGCGAGGCGTCGACGGTGAGGATGCGGAAGCCCCGCTGCTTCGCCTCGGCGGCGCGCTTGGCCACCAAAGCGCGGTAGATGCCGCGGCCGCGCCAATGCGGCCGGGTGGCGCCGCCCCAGAGGTCGGCGAAGACGGTGCCGGGGTTGAACCGGATCCAGCCGGCCGAGACGCAATGGCCGTCGGCCATGGCGAGATAGACCGACAGCCGGTCCGGCGCCGCCGCCAGCTCCGCCCCCAGCACCTCCGACCGCCAGTCCTCGTCGGCGCCGTAGACCGCGGCCATCAGGTCGTCGATGGCGCCGAAGCGTACCGGGTCGATCACCCGCTCGATCGTCACGCCCTCCGGGTCGACCGGCGGCGGCAGCGCGCCGTCGAGGTCGAGCGCCACCAGCGTCTCCGGCTCCTCCGCCACGAAGCCGGCGGCCGCCAGCCGCGGGCCGAGATCGGCCGGCGCGTCATGGCCGTACAGCTTCCACTCGACCGACCGGCCCTGCCCGGCGAAATAGGCGGCCTCGCGCGCGATCACCGCATCGGCCGTGGCGGCGTCCAGCCCGCTCCACAGCACGCAGTTGTCATGGGCGTCCGGGCCGGGGCCGACGATGCGCGTGACCTCCGGCAGCCGCTCGACCCGATAGTCCGGGTCGGCCGGCACCGGGGCCCGCCGCAACTCGGCATCGAAATGCCTCAGGATCTCGGCCTCGTCCATTCCGTCCTCCGCTCGACCCGCCGGGCTTGCCCCGGGCGCCCCTTATGGCCGATTTTGGCGCCGGCCGCGACCGCGGCCCGACGGATTTCGGAGAGCGATCGTGAACGGCACCCTGCTCCTGGCTTCCGGCCTCGCCGGCTTCGCCTACGGCATCTCGCCGGGGCCGGCGGTGCTGGCCCTGCTCGGCATCTCCGCCGGCCAGGGGCGGAAGGCCGGCGCCACCTTCCTGTGCGGCCATCTGGTCGGCGACGCGCTGTGGTCGTCGCTGGCGCTGACCGCGATCATCGGCGCCCAGGCCATCGGCCCGGCGGTGTTCGACGTCCTGGGCCTGGTCTGCGGCGGCTATCTGCTGTGGCTCGGCTGGTCGGCGCTGACCGTGCGCCGCGGCAGCGACGGCAGCCTCGACCGCTCGGTCCGCCGGCCGCTGCTGCGCGGCCTGCTGTTCGGCGTCACCAACCCGAAGGGCTATCCGGTGGCGGTGGCCACCTTCACCGCGCTGCTGACCAGCTATTCCGCCGGCCTGAGCTGGTCGGCCCTGCCGGCCCTGGTGGCGGCCGCCTGCCTCGGCTCCGCCACCGCCTATGCCATCCTGGTCGGCGTCACCGGCATGTCCGGCGTGCGCCGCTTCTACCGCCGGCACGAGATCTGGTTCGTCCGCGCCTCCGGCCTGCTGTTCCTCGGCTTCGCCCTGCACGCACTGACGCAGTCAATCGGCGGCCTCGCCGCCCGCCGCGGCTGACACGAGAGCTCCCCGATGCCTGCTCCCCTGACCGTCGCCTTCGACGCCGACGACACCCTGTGGCACAGCGAATCCGTGTTCGAGGAGACGCATGGCCGGCTGGTCGCCCTGCTGGCCCCCTGGGTCGACCCGGCGACGCTGGAGCGCCGGCTGCTCGACACCGAGGCGCGCAACCTGAAGACCTTCGGCTACGGCGTGAAGGGCTTCACCCTGTCGATGATCGAGACCGCGATCGAGATCAGCGGCGGCCGCGTCGGCAGCGGCGAGATCCGCGCCATCCTCGAGCTCGGCAAGGCGATGATGGACCACCCGGTCGAGCTGCTCGACGGCGTGGTCGAGACGCTGGACGCGCTGGCGCCGGACGCCGAGGCCGGCCGCATCCGGCTGATCGTGATCACCAAGGGCGACCTGTTCCACCAGGAGAGCAAGGTCGCCCGCTCCGGCCTGGCCGAGCGGTTCGAGAGCGTCGAGATCGTGGCCGAGAAGGACGAGGCGACCTATCGCCGGATCCTGCAGCGCGGCGGCACGGCGCCGGAGCGGTTCCTGATGATCGGCAACTCGATGAAGTCCGACATCCTGCCGGTGCTCGACCTCGGCGGCCAGGCGGTGCACATCCCCTACCGCATCACCTGGGCGCTGGAGCATGTGAGCCGGCCGGAGATCGCCCCACCCGGCTTCCACACCTTCGACTCGATCCGGGAAGTGCCGGCGCTGGTCAGCCGCCTGCTGGGGTAGCCGCCCGTTCGAGACCGCGCTGGTGTGAGTCGGCTGGCGGTGGCTTCGAGAACCGGAGCGCAGCGGACGTTTGGGTCCGTGAGCACCGGAAGCGCAGAAGCCGCCGTCAGACGGCCGCACCAGTAGCGGTATCGGATGGGCGGCGCGGAACCACCATGTTCGCGACCATGACCTGCACCGGCTCTCCCGCCTGGTTCAGCGTGGTGATCCGGGTCTTGACCATGCCGCGGTCGGGGCGCGACTGCGACGGGCGGATCTCCAGCACCTCGCTCTCCACCCGCAGCACGTCGCCGGGGCGCACCGGGCGCGGCCAGCGCATCTCGTCGGTGCCGCCGCCGATCAGCCCGCCGGCCGGCAGGAACGCGCCGCCGACCAGCAGCTTCATCGTCAGCGCCGCGGTGTGCCAGCCGCTGGCGGCCAGGCCGCCGAAGAAGGTCGCCTTCGCCGCCTCCTCGTCGAGATGGAAGGGCTGCGGGTCGAACTGGGCGGCGAAGGCCTTGATCGCCTCGGGCGTGACCGCGACGGTGCCCGAGCCGAAGCGCTGGCCGACCTCGAGGTCCTCGAGATAGAGGCGGCGGGCGGCGGGGGTGTCGGTCGGCATCGGCGTGTCCTCCATGATGCCCCAGCATGGCGCGGCGGGGTCCGTCGCGGAAGGGCCCGGCGGCACATCGCACTGGCCCGGCCCGTTGCGATGGTCTACATCCCGCCCATGACCGACACCGGATTGGCCACGCGCAAGGCGGCCGTCGAGCTGCTGCGGGCCGTGCTGGCGCAGCGGCGCCCGATCGACGAGGCCCTGGACGCCCATCTCGCCCTGCGGGAGCTGGAGCCGCGCGACCGTGCCTTCACCCGGCTCCTCCTCACCACCACGCTGCGCCGCCTGGGCCAGATCGACGCGCTGATCGACGGCGCGCTGAAGACGCCGCTGCCGCGCGGCGCCGCCACGGTGCGCGACGTGCTGCGCCTGGGCCTGTCGCAGCGCCTGTTCCTGGCGACGCCGTCGCACGCCGCGGTCGACACCTCGGTCGAGCTGGCCGGCCTGACCGGCTTCGCGGGGATGAAAGGCCTGGTCAACGCCGTGCTGCGTCGCCTGGCCGAGGACGGACCGGCCCTCTTGGCCGGGCAGGACGCCGCCCGGCTGAACACGCCGGACTGGCTGTGGACCCGCCTGGCCGATGCCTATGGCGCCGAGACGGCCGCCGCCATCGCCGAGGCGCATCTGCACGAGGCGGCGCTGGACCTGTCGGTCAAGGCCGACCCGGAGGTCTGGGCCGCGCAGCTGGACGCCCGGCTGCTGCCGAGCGGGTC
>NZ_JANX01000092.1 GCF_000767795.1 Inquilinus limosus MP06
GGAGCGGACGGCGAAGACGGTGCCGGCGGCGCATCCGGCGAGCCAGAGGCGGGGGCCGGGCGACCGGTCCGGGTCGTTCTCCCCCTCGATCCGTCCCCCGGCGGTGAGCCGGAACAGCGTCCCGAGCTGGATCGCGAGCCGGCCGATATCGTCAGCCATGCGGGCTAGCGGACATAGGCCAGCTCGGGCCCCGGCTCGGCCCACTCCATCGCCGCGAGCCGTCCGGTGCCGGACAAGGTGATGACTGCAGCCCGTCGGCAATGATGCGAATCTCGGGCATGGCGTCCTCCGTCAGATCAGCCCGGGCCGGGCCGCGGCCTTCGTGCTTCCGCACGATACCGCCGCCACGAGTCCCGTCCAGGCCGATCTGGCCCGCGCTCAGCCGATCGCGCGCGGCGTTAGGATGTCCTCGAGCCCGATCCGCCGCAGCAGCTCGGCCCGCACCCGGTCGGCGACGCCGTTGACGATCTCAGCGCCGTCCTGCGACGGGTCGACATGGACCCGGAACGGCCGCCGGCCGAAGGGCGTGCCAACCACCCTGACGATGGCGTCCGCCACCGCCTGCGGGTCGGCGTCGGCCGGCTCCAGCGACGATGGCGGAACTCATGGCTTCTTCTCCTCAGAATCCGAACAAGAGGAAGCAGCGAGAGGATTGGAAACCGTTCGAGACCGCGCTGGCGTGGGTCGGCTGGCGGTGGTTTCGAGAACCGGAGCGCAGCGGACGTTCAAGTCCGTGAGCACCGGAAGCTTCGAGTCCGCCATCGGACGGCCGCGCCAGTAGCAGTATCGAACGGTCTCTCAGACGAGGCCGCCATTGGCGCGCAGGACCTGACCGTTGACCCAGCCGCCCTGCGGGCCGGCGAGGAAGGAGACGACGTTGGCGATGTCCTCCGGCGTGCCCAGCCGCTCCAGCGGGGCGGCCTTGGCGAGGCGGTCGACCAGCTCCGGCGTCTTGCCGTTGAAGAACAGGTCGGTGGCCGTCGGGCCCGGGGCCACGGCGTTGACGCTGATGCCACGGCCGCGCAGCTCCTTCGCCAGGATCCCGGTCAGCGCCTCGACCGCCGCCTTGGTCGCGGTGTAGACGCCGTAGGTCTCGAGCCTGGTGCCGACGACGCTGGTCGAGAAATTGATGATCCGGCCACCGTCGCGCAGCCGCTTGGCGGCCTCGCGCAGGGTGTTGAAGCTGCCCTTCAGGTTGACCGCGACCGTGCGGTCGAACAGCGCGTCGTCGGCGTCGGCGATCCGCGCCAGCGGCATGATGCCGGCATTGTTCACCAGCACGTCGACACCGCCATAGGCAGTCTCCGTCGCGTCGAACATGCGCCGCACCGCGGCGGGGTCGGCCACGTCGGCCTGGGCCGAGATGGCATGGCCGCCGGCCTGCTCGATCCTGCGGGCCAGGGCCTCGGCCGCCTCGGCATTGCCGGCGTAGTTGATGACGACGGTGAAGCCATCGCGGGCCAGCCGCTCGGCGATGGCGGCGCCGATGCCGCGGGAGGCGCCGGTGACAATCGCGACCCTGGTGTTCCGTTCGCTCATGATGTCCTCCGAAAGCCGATCTCGTTGTGGGATGAGGCAAAGATGCGCCTTCCCGCTTGCCGGATAATCTGGTTTGATCCGGCATCATCATTCGAAGATCGGGAACAATTCGAATGGACCGGCTGGATGCGATGCAGCTGTTCCTGCGGGTGGTCGAGCGGCGCAGCTTCTCGCTGGCGGCGCAGGATCTCGGTCTGCCGCGCTCGACCGCGACCGAGGGCGTCAAGCAGCTGGAGGCGCGGCTGGGCGTGCGGCTGCTGCAGCGGACCACGCGGCAGGTCCGCCCGACCCTGGACGGCGAGGCCTATTACCAGCGCTGCCTGACGATCCTGGCGGATATCGAGGAGGCCGAGGCCGCCTTCACCGGAGCCAAGCCGAAGGGTCTGCTGCGGGTGAACGTGCACGGCATCCTGGCCCGGTCCTTCATGATGCCCGGCCTGCCGCGCTTCCTGGCGGAGTACCCGGACATCCAGATCCATTTCGGCGAGGGCGACCGCTTCGTCGACCTGGTGCGCGAGGGGGTGGATTGCGTGCTGCGGGTGGGCCAGCCCGCCGACAGCACGCTGATCGGCCGGCGCATCGCGGTGCTGGCGGAGGGCACCTTCGCCAGCCCGGCCTATCTGCAGCGGTTCGGCACGCCGCGCACGCTGGACGACCTGGCGGGCCACCGCATGGTCGGCTTCCTGTCGTCGGCCACCGGCGCGCTGATGCCGCTGGAGTTCACGGCCGACGGCGCCCCGCGCCAGGTGACGCTGCCGGTGACGGTGTCGGCGGCCGGCGCCGAGATCTATTTCGCCGCGGCCCGGCTCGGGCTCGGCTTGATCCAGCTGCCGCGCTACCGCCTGGTCGACGACCTTTCGGCCGGCACCATGGTCGAGGTGCTGGCCGACATGCCGCCCGCCCCCACCCCGGTCTATGTGCTGTACCCGCACAGCCGGCAGCTGTCGCCGCGGGTGCGGGTGTTCATCGACTGGCTGGCGGCGGAGTTCGCGGCCCGCCTGCCCTCGGCGGAAGGCGGATAGGGCGGGAGGCGGCTAGGCCGGATCACGGTCCCCGCATTCCAGGGCTGACGGTATGTCGAGCGTCTTCGCGCGTTGCCTCTCCCGCCGGACGCGGGAGAGGCAACAACGCATTCGTCCTGCTCAGGACAGTGGGGGCGGCCTACGCCGCCGCCTCCTCCTGCCCGTCGAGCAGCCCCATCGCCTGGTGCTCGAACAGCTCGCGGTAGTGGCCGCCCTCGCGCTTCACCAGCTCGGCATGGGTGCCCTGCTCGACGATCCGGCCGCGGTCGAACACCAGGATGCGGTCGACCTTCTGCACGGTCGACAGCCGGTGCGCGACGATGATCGTGGTGCGGCCGATGATCAGCTTCTCCACCGCCGCCTGGATCAGCGATTCCGACACGCTGTCCAGGCTGGACGTCGCCTCGTCCAGGATCAGGACCGGGGCGTCGGCCAGGATGGCGCGGGCCAGGGCGACGCGCTGGCGCTCGCCGCCCGACAGCTTCACCCCGCGCTCGCCGACCAGCGTGTCGTAACCCTGCGGCAGGCGGGCGATGAAGTCGTGGGCATAGGCCTGCCTCGCCGCGTCGACGATCTGCTCCATCGTCGCGTCGGGCCGGCCATAGGCGATGTTCTCCGCCAGGGTGCGGTGGAACAGCACCGGCTCCTGTGGCACCAGGGCGATCTGGCGGCGCAGGCTCTCCTGCGTCACCGCGGCGACGTCCTGGCCGTCGATGCGGATGGCGCCGCCGTTCAGGTCGTACAGGCGCTGCACCAGCTTGACGAAGGTGCTCTTGCCGCTGCCGGAATGGCCGACCAGGCCGATCCGCTCGCCCGGGGCGATGGTCAGGGAGAAGCCATCATAGATCGGCTCCTTCTGCCCCTGGTAGCGGAAGGTGACGGCGTCGAAGTCGATGCGGCCGGCCTCGACCTTGATCGCCGGCGCCGCCGGCCGGTCCTCGACCCCGAGCGGCTGGTCCATGAAGTCGACCAGCTCCTCCATGTCGTTGACCGCGCGCTGCAGGTTGCGGACATGCATGCCGATACCGCGCAGATAGCCGTGGATCAGGGCGTAGGTGCCGAGGATGTAGGTGATGTCGCCCGGCGTCGCCAGGCCGCGTCCCCACAGCCACAGGCCGATGCCCAGCACCATGCCGTTCAGCCCGACCATGATCAGGTTCTGGGTGGTGCCGGAATTGGTGCCGCGGTGCCAGGTGCGGATGGTGCGCTGGCGCCAGGTCTCCACCGTGCGGGCGATGAAGGCGTCCTCGCGCCGCTCGGCGCCGAAGGTCTTCACCACGGCATTGCAGCCGATCGAATCCGCCAGGTTGCCGCCGAGCTTCGAATCCATCTCGTTGGCCAGCCGCGCCGCCGGGGCGACATAGCGCAGCACCAGCACCAGGCTGACCAGCAGGAAGACGGCGACGCCGCAGGCCACCGCCGCGCCCATCAGCGGCCAGCGCGCGGCCAGGAGGGCGGTGGCGCCGAGCAGGACCAGGATCGACGGCAGCAGCTCGACCAGGATGACGTCGTTCAGCAGGTCCATCGCCCAGGTGCCGCGGTTGATCTTGCGGACGGTGGAGCCGGCGAAGCTGTTGGCGTGCCAGTCGGTCGAGAAGCGCTGGACGCGCCAGAACGCCTCCTGCGTCATCGCCTGCATGATCCGGGTGGTCAGCCGGATGATGGCGCGGAACACGGTGTCGCGCAGCGCCACATAGACGATGCCGAGCCCGATGATGGTCAGCAGCGCCGCCAGCGCGGCGTCATAGCCGCCGGGGCCTGAGGCGATGGCGTCGACCATGCGGCCGGCGAAGACCGGCAGCACGACGTCGATGCCGGTCGACGCCAGCACGCCGCCCATCGCGACCGCGATCTGCAGCGGATGTCGGCGCCAATGGCCGTAGCTGAAGCGCAGCACGCGCGTGAGGGGATTCTGAGGGGTGGTCTGGTTGGTGGTGGTCTGGTCTGGCGCCACGGTCGTTCCGACACCGCCGAAGCGGCATCCTCCCGGCTGAACGGTTCAGGCGAATCGGCGTGGGCGGGGCCCGGTGCCGACGGCGATCTGAGGGTTTCGGGGTGGACGTCCGGGCGATTCGGGCCATCGGGCGTCCTGGGCGGGGTCCGGAGGCCCCCGGGGCCAGACCAGCCGGGAGCGCGGAGGCGGACCTACCTAATGGCGGAGGTCCGGGGAGCTGACGATGCGTGTCGATGCCACTGCAACTCCCCCTCTGCCGTTTCGTGGACGCCCATTCCTCCCGCCGCGACCGGCGGGGAGGTCCTTGATACCAGCGACAGAATGTTTCGGCAAGCCGTCATGGGAAGGCTGTCCGGCCGGAACGAAAAAGGGCCGCTCGCGCGGCCCTTTCCGGATGGATCGGCAAAAGAGAAAGCTGGTGCTTACGGCTTCTTCTTCGGCTTGACGGCAGGGGCCGCCGCAGCCTTGTCGGTCGGCGCCGCCGCGGTCTGGGTCTTGGCCCCGACCTCGTTGTAGCGCGTGTGCAGAAGCTCGTAGGACTTGTTCAGATAGTCGTCCAGCTGCTGCGGGGTGTACGTCACCACCTCGGCGAACTGGTCCTTGCGCGCCAAGCAGTAGGCGCCCTGGGTCATCCGCTGCATGCGCTGGGACTCGTCGTTCGCCATCTTGGTGCGGTAGGTATCGAACAGCCGCGCGCCGTTGCCCTTGTTGTACTTGCCCAGCAGCTTGCCGAGCTTGTCCTGGGTGTCCAGGATCCGGTCGTCGTTGTTGACGACCCACTGGCTGAACGTCCGGAAGATGATCGGATCGTTGTACTCTTCCTTGCAGCTCAGCCCGGTGACCATCATCTCGGTCTGCAGCTTGACCAGCAGGTCGTAGCGCACCTCGGTCGGCGTCAGCTGCGCCTTGGGCGGCAGGTTGGCCGGCTGGTAGTTGCCGACATCAGGGAACAGGCCCCCCGTCTGCGGCTTCGGCGGTGCTTCCTGGCAGGCCGCCAGCGCCATGGCGGCCAACGCGGCCGCGGTAAAACCCTTCATCGTCCTCATCGGTACCCCCGCAGATCCATCCGCCCGCACTCTAGCGCAGAAGCCGGGCCGACAGAATCCGAAATGCGACCCAGCTCATATGGTGCTTCAGGGAAAACCCTTATCTCATTGGGATGCATCAGTAAAGCGCGATCAGTCCCGACTCAGCTCAAGGGCCTCGACACCCAGCTCGGTGATCCGCCAGGACGGATCGGCCGCATCGGGGTCCAGGCAGGCGACCAGCTTCGCCCGGCCGGTTTCGCGCAGGGTGGCGCGAACCCGCCACAGCGGCAGGCCGGCCGCCTCCGCCAGCCGCGCCGCGGTGTGCGGCTCGGCCAGCAGGGTCAGGCTGCGCCTTGCCACCTCGGTCAGGGTGCCGTCGGGGTTGATGCAGGCCACGGCGCCGGATCAGCCCTTCACCCCGGTCTCGCAATACCAGAAATCGGTGTAGTCGTAGCCGCCCTTGGCCCGGGCATCGGCATCCTCGATCGTGCGCGGCGCCGGCACGATCACCTTGTCGCCGGGGCGCCAGTCGGCCGGGGTCGCCACCTTGTGCTTGTCGGTGGTCTGCAGCGCGTCGATCAGGCGCAGGATCTCGTCGATGTTCCGGCCGGTGGTCAGCGGATAGTAGATCATCGCCCGCACCACCCCGGTGGGGTCGATGACGAAGACGCAGCGGCTGGTCTCGGTGCCCGACTGCTCCGGCATGATCATGCCGTACAGCGTGGCCACCCTGCGGTCGCCGTCGGCGATCACCGGGAACGGGATGCGGGTGCCGAACAGCTCCTCGATCCGCTTGGTCCAGGCGAGATGGGCGTAGATGCTGTCGATCGACAGGCCCAGCAGCTCGACCCCGCGCTCCTTCAGCGCCGGGGCGATGCGGGCGAAGGCGACGAACTCGGTGGTGCAGACCGGGGTGAAGTCGGCCGGGTGCGAGAACAGCACCACCCAGCTGCCCCGGAAATCCTCGAGCGCCAGGCGCCCATGCGTGGTCTCGGCCTCGAAGGACGGCGCCACCTGCCCGAGGCGGGGCAGGCTGGGCAGGGGGGATGTCTCGGTCATGGCGGACCTCACTGATGACGGCGGTGGCGACGGCGTTGCCCAAGGATAATCCAGCCGCGCCGCCGGGGCCAACCGGCTGGCCCGGGCGCCGGGCGCGGTATAAGCTCGCGCCCGAGCCTGCATGACCTGCACCCGCACGACCTGCGGATCTGCTGGAGGGACCGGATGAAACGAGGCACCCGCATCGCGGTGGCCGCGGCGCTGCTTCTCACTCTCGGCGGCCCCGCCGTGGCCGAGATCGACGTGTTGCGGCGGGCGCCGGAGCTGATCCAGGCGGTCGATGCCAATGATGTCGCCAAGGTCCGCACGCTGCTGCTGAGCGGGACGCCCCCGAACGCGACCGATCTCAACGGCCGCACCGCCCTGGTGATCGCCGCCCGGGACGGCCGCACCCCGATCGTGCGCGAGCTGCTGCACTTCGGCGCCCAGCCCAACCAGGCCGATTCGATCGGCAACACGCCGCTGTTCTGGGCCGCGGACACCGGCGACGCCGATGTCGTCCGTGCGCTGCTGGATGGCAAGGCCAACCCCAACCGCGCCAACCGCCAGGGCATCACGCCCCTGATGGCGGCGGCCCGCGACGGCAACCTGCCGGCGGTGGAGGCGCTGCTGGCCGGCGGCGCCAACCCGCAGCTGCGCGACTTCACCGGCCGCTCCGCCCTGGGCTGGGCCGAAACCAGCCGGTCGCGCGCGGTCGCGGCCCGGCTGCGCAAGGCCGGCCTGTCGGACTGACCCGGTATCGAGGTGATGGACGGGGCGCGGGTTGCGGTCCGCGCCCCGTCCGGTTAGGAGTCCCGGTCGTCGAGGGGCAGCAATGACGACCGGGACCGAGGCGGGGCCGTGGGGCGGCCCCGTCTCACGGATGCTCCGCCTGGGGGAAGGCGGGCCCCGCTTCCGTGTCCGGCTTCCTGCGATCGCGCCAGGCGATCAGCCGGTAGAACATCGGAATGAAGAAGGTGGCGATGACGGTGGCGGCGAGCATGCCGCCGATCACGCCGGTGCCGATCGAGTGGCGGCTGGCCGAGCCGGCGCCGCTGGCGATCGCCAGCGGCAGGCAGCCCAGGATGAAGGCCAGCGAGGTCATGACGATCGGGCGGAAGCGCAGCTTCGCCGCCTCCAGCGCCGCGTCGAAGGCGCTCATCCCCTCCTCGCGCTTCAAGACCGCGAACTCGACGATCAGGATCGCGTTCTTGGCGGCGAGGCCGATCAGCGTGACCAAGCC
The DNA here is from genome assembly GCF_000767795.1 of Inquilinus limosus MP06. Lineage (GTDB taxonomy): Bacteria > Pseudomonadota > Alphaproteobacteria > DSM-16000 > Inquilinaceae > Inquilinus > Inquilinus limosus_E. Next base: position 7,825 of record NZ_JANX01000092.1, read on the forward strand.
GATCTGGAAGTAGACGTCGTTCTGCAGCCCGCGCAGCCACACCGCCACCAGCGCCCCGAACAGGGCGAAGGGCACGGCGGTCAGCACCGCGATCGGCAGCGACCAGCGCTCGTACTGCGCCGCCAGGATCAGGAACACCATGACCAGGCCGAACAGCAGCGCCTGGTTGCCCGAGCCGCCGGCCGACTGCTCCTGGAAGGCCGAGCCGGTCCAGGCCAGGGCGTAGCCCTGGGGCAGCACCTCCTTCGCCAGCTGCTCCATCGCCGCGATCGACTGGCCGGAGGAGTAGCCGGGCGCCGGGCCGCCCATGATCTTGGCCGCCGGGAAGATGTTGAAGCGCTCGACCTGGTCGGGGCCGACCACCCGGCGCGCCTTGACCAGCGCGTCGATCGGGATCATCGCCCCGCCATCGGCCCGGACGAAGACCTGCTTCAGGTCCTCCGGCCGCTGGCGGAAGCTGCCTTCCGACGCCAGGCTGACCCGGTAGTTGCGGCCGTAGAGGGTGAAGTCGTTGACGTAGAGGCTGCCGAAGGTGGCCTGCATCGCGTCGAAGATCGACGAGATCGGCACGCCCAGCGCCCGCGCCTTCTCACGGTCGACGTCGAGCTTGTATTGCGGGATGGCGATGTTGAACATCGACCGCACCCCGGCCAGGTCCGGCCGCTGGGCCGCGGCCTCGACCAGCTTCTGCGTCGCCGCGGCCAGGGCCGGATAGCCGGCGCCTGTGCGGTCCTGGACATAGGCCTCGAAGCCGCCGGTGGTGCTCATGCCCATGATCGGCGGCGGGTTGAAGGCCAGCACCATCGCGTCCTTGATGCCGGCGTTCATGCCCATGAACGGCCCCGGCAGGTTGCGCGCGTCCAGCGCCGGGTCGGTGCGCTGCGACCAGTCCTTCAGCGGCACGAAGACGACGCCGCCATAGGTCTTCTGCGCGGCCGACAGCAGGTCGAAGCCGGGCACGTCGATGCTCTCGCTGACCGCCGGGTGCTTGAGGATGTTCTGCGTCGCCTCGGACAGCGCCTTCTCGGTCCGCTCCAGCGAGGCGGCGGGCGGCAGGAAGGCGGCGACGATCAGGTAGCCCTGGTCCTCGTCCGGCACCAGCGACCCCGGGATCTTCTGGAACAGAAGGCCCGCCACCCCGGCGAAGCCGGCGAACAGCAGCAGGCCGATGGCGAAGCGCTTGAGGAAGAAGCGCACGCCGGCGGTGTAGGCCGAGGTGATGCCGTCGAACACCCGGTTGAACCAGCGGAACGGCCGGGCGGGCTCGTGGTGGCCGGGCTTCAGGATCAGGGCGCACAGCGCCGGGGTCAGCGTCAGCGCGACGATGCCGGAGATGGTGACCGACACCGCGATGGTGACGGCGAATTGCCGGTACATCTCGCCGGCGAGGCCGCCCATGAAGGCGACCGGCACGAACACGGCGCACAGCACCAACACGATGGCGATGACCGGGCCCGAGACCTCGTCCATCGCCTTCCGCGCCGCCTCTTTCGGCGGCAGCTTCTCGGTGCGCATGATGCGTTCGACATTCTCGAGCACGACGATCGCGTCGTCGACGACGATGCCGATGGCGAGGATCAGGCCGAACAGCGTCAGGAGGTTGATCGAGAAGCCGAGCATGTACATGCCGGCGAAGGTGCCGAGGATCGAGATCGGCACGGCGATCACCGGGATCAGCGTCGCCCGCACATTCTGCAGGAAGACGAAGACCACCAGCACCACCAGGACCATCGCCTCGATGAAGGTCTTGATCACCTCGTCGATCGAGACCTCGACAAAGCGGGTGGTGTCGTAGGGGATGGCGTAGGTGATGCCGTCGGGGAAGGCCTGCTTCAGCTCCTCCATCCGCGCCTTCACCCCCTCCGCCGTCTCCAGCGCGTTGGCGCCGGGCTGCAGGTAGATGCCGATCGCGGCCGCCGGCTTGCCGTTGTAGTTGGCGGCGGAGTTGTAGGCCTGGGCGCCGAGCTCGACCCGCGCCACGTCCTTCAGCCGCAGCGTCGCCGCGTTGCTGTCGGATTTCAGGATGATGTTCTCGAAGGCCTCGGCGTTCGGCAGGCGGCCGTCGGTGGTGGCCGAATAGGTGAAAGCCAGGCCGTTCGCGTCCGGCTCCTCGCCGAAGCGGCCGGCGGCAAACTGGGCGTTCTGCTCCTGGATCGCGGCGGAGACGTCGCTGGGCGTCAGGTTGTACTGCGCCAGCTTGTCCGGCCGCAGCCAGATCCGCATCGAATAGTCCTTGCCGGCGCCGAACAGCGAGGCGTCGCCGACGCCGGGCACGCGCTTGAGGTCGTCGATGACGTTCAGCAGCGCGTAGTTGTTCAGGTAGATCGGGTCGTACTGTCCGCTCTCGTCATGCAGGATCACCGCCTGCAGGATCGAGCTCGACTTCTTGTCGACCCGGACGCCGGTGCGCTGCACCTCCTGCGGCAGGGTCGGCAGCACGCGCTGGACGCGGTTGTTGACGTTGATCGTCGCCTGGTCGGGGTCGGTGCCGATCTTGAAGGTGACGGTCAGCGTCATGGTGCCGTCGCCGGTGTTGGTCGACCGCATGTACAGCATGTTGTCGACGCCGTTGATCTGCTGCTCCAGCGGCGCGGCGACGGTCTGGGCCACGGTCTCGGCACTGGCGCCGGAATAGCTGGCCGAGACGGTCACCTCGGGCGGCACGATCTCGGGATACTGCGCGATCGGCAGCACCCGCATGGCGACGAGGCCGGCCAGGGTGATGACGATCGAGAGGACGGCCGCGAAGACCGGCCGGTCGATGAAGAAGCGGGAGATCACGGGGTGGCCTCCGCGACCCTGGCCTCGGACGGGCGCACCAGGCTGCCCGGCCGGACCTTGATCACGCCTTCGGTGATGATCCGGTCGCCGCCCTTCAGGCCGCTCTCGACCAGCCAGCCGCCCTCGACCTCGCGGCCGAGCGTCAGCGGCCGGGCCTCGGCCTTGTTGCCCTCGCCCAGGGCATAGGCGAAGGGACCCTGCGGGCCCTGCATCACCGCCATCTGCGGCACCACCACGCCCTGCTTCAGCGTCAGGCCGCTGACCGTGACCCGCACGAACTGGTTCGGCATCAAGAGGCCCTGGGCGTTCGGCAGCACGGCGCGGGCGCGGATCGTGCCGGTCTGGTTGTCGACGATGCTGTCGGTGAAGTTGATGGTGCCGCCCTGGTCGTAGGTCCGCCCGTCGCCCAGCTTCACCGTCACCGGGAAGCGGCGGTCCTGCGGCCCCTCGGCCTTGCCCTCGTCCAGCAGCCGCCGGATCTCGGCGAAATCGGCGTCGCTGAAGGAGAAGCTGACATAGGCCGGGTCGAGCTGGGTGATCCGGGTCAGCAGGCCGTTGGTGCTGATCAAGCTGCCCTCCGGCACCTCCTCGATGCTGGTCATGCCGCCCAGCGGCGCCGTCACCGTGGTGTAGTCGAGGTTCAGCTGCGCCGTCTTCAGCTGCGCCTGGGCGGCGGCCACCGCCGCCTCGTCGGTGCGCACCTGGGCCGCGGTGTCGTCGCGGTCGCGCTCCGACCCTGCGCGGGAGGCGAACAGCTTCGCGGCCCGCTCGGCATTGATCCGACTGTTGGCCAGCTGCGCCTGGGCCTGCTGCAGCTGGGCCTGCACGCGCGCCACCTCGGCCTGATAGGTGGCCGGGTCGATACGGAACAGCTCCTGCCCCTCCCGCACCCGCTCGCCCTCGATGTAGTCGCGCTTCAAGAGGATGCCGCCGACGCGGGCGCGCACCTCGATCTCGCGGAAGGCCGACACGCGGGCGGCATAGGTGTAGGTCAGCGGCACCGGCCCGGCCGACACCTCCTGCACCGTCACCTCGGGCGGCGGCGGCGCGGATTGCGTCTGGGCCTGGGCTTCACCGGTGTTTTCGTTGCAAGATGCAAGAATCGGCGCGGCGGCCAGGGTAGCGGCCAATGCGACGGCGCGAAGAGAAGACGTCCTGATCACGGTGACCGCACCTTTGCCTGAGAGTTTTTTGCACTGCACAACAAATTCTGACGACGGCAATACGTGCGGGATTGATTTACATACATTCTTGAATGTATGTATGAGGGATGCAGACCAACCCCTCGACATTTCACCTGACCCCCACACCGCCTTATCGGCTCATCTCCAGAATGCCTGCACTTTGCCGCCCGAGCAATGGCGGACAGCGTGCCGGCGAGACGGAACAGTCTATCGGGAAAGTGGGGGCAGCCAACCCCGGACCAGAGGGAGCATCGTCGGGGGACACCCCGGAGTCCGGATGGCTGAACTCACGACAACCCCTTCCCGCTGTCGGATTTTTTTGCGCCGCACACACCCCGGGGCCTCCGGGATGTCAGGCAGGGATGGACTTATATACATACTCGAACGTATGTAAAGAGAAAAAAGGGGGAGAGGGATAGAGACATGGCACGCCGCACCAAGGCCGAGGCGGAAGAGACCCGGCAGAAGATTCTGGACGCAGCGGAGCGGCTGTTTTTCGTGGACGGGGTGTCGCGCACCTCGCTGGAGCTGATCGCCAACGCGGCCGGGGTGACCCGGGGCGCCATCTACTGGCACTTCAAGAACAAGGTCGAGCTGTTCGAGGCGCTGCATGAGCGCGTGAAGCTGCCGGCGGAGGATATCGTCGAACGGGCCATGGCCGACGGCCATCCCGACCCGCTGGGCCTGATCGAGCAGGCGACGGTCGAGAGCTTCATCGCCCTGACCGAGGATGAGCAGCGCCAGCGCGTCTTCACCATCCTGACCTGCCGCTGCGAGTATGTCGGCGAGATGCTGGCGGCGCTGGCGCGGCAGCGCGAGGCGCATGACCACATGCGGGCGACGATGAACCGCGCCTTCGGGGCGGCGCAGGAATCCGGGCGGCTGAGCCCGGCCTGGCCGCCGGAGGTGGCGGCCAGCACCCTGACCTGCCTGATGGTCGGGCTGATGGTCGACTGGATCCGCTTCGGACGTCGCTTCGACCTGGTCGAGACCGGCACCCGCAGCGTCGGCGAGCTGTTCCGCTCGTTCCGGCGCGAGACCGAGCCGGCGCTCTGCTGAGCCGGCGCCGAAGCGTTCAGACCGCACGATGAGCCGCCATCCGGGTTGGGCCCGGATGGCGGTGCCTATTCCCCGGCCGCCTGGGGGCGGGCGCGGCCGCGCCGGCTCCAGGTGAAGGTCGAGGTCACGCCGAAGTTCCAGACCGAGGACAGGGCGGCGCCGAGGAAGCTGGCCAGGGCCCAGGGCACGCTGCGCTCGAACAGGAACTCCGCCACCTGCAGGTTGATCAGGGCGCCGATGGCGCAGGCGGCGTAGAAGGACAGGAGGCCGCGCAGGAAGTCGCGGCCGCGCAGCTGCTTGTCGCGATAGGTGATGCGGTTGTTGAGGGCGAAGTTCGAGGTCATCGCCGCCACGGTCGCCACCGCCTGGGCCCAGTAGAAGTCCCAGCGGAAGGCGTGCAGGAACAGCCCGACCAGGGCCAGCTGCACGGCCACGCCGGACAGCCCGACCATGACGAACAGGATGAAGCGCGCCGGGATCGTGCCGCCCAGCAGCTTGTCGAAGATCAGCATCAGGAATTCCAGGCTGACGGCGAAGTCGAGCTTGCTTTCGCCGCTGAGCCGGCTGCGGAAGACGAAGGGCAGCTCGGCGAAGCGCAGCGGGCGCCCGGCCGAGGCGAAGATGTCGAGCAGGATCTTGAAGCCCTGCCCGTTCAGCCGGTCCGCCACCTCCTCGATCAGCGGCCGGCGCAGCATGAAGAAGCCGCTGAGCGGGTCGGTCAGCTCCTTCGGCACCACCATGCGGGCCAGGCGGATGCCGAGGCCGGACAGGCGCTCGCGCTTCTCCGAGAAGGTGCCGAGGTCGCTGCCCGGCAGGAAGCGGCTGGCGACGACGATGTCCAGCGTGTCGGCCTTCAGCCGCGCCAGCATCTTCGGCAGCAGCGTCTCGTCATGCTGCAGGTCGGCGTCCATCACCGCGAGATAGGGCGCGCCGGTCGCCATCATGCCCTCGACCGAGGCCGAGGACAGGCCCCGCCGGCCGATCCGCTTCAGGCAGCGGACATTGTCCCGGGTCTCGGCGATCCTGTAGACCGCCTCGGCCGTGCCGTCGGTCGAATCGTCGTCGACGAAGATCACCTCCCAGGCGATCCCGGCCAGCGCGGCGTCGAGCAGCTCGACGAGGCGACCGACATTGCCGACCTCGTTCAGGGTCGGCACCACCACCGCGAGCTCGTAGCGCATCACGACGCCGACCCTTGGGCGGCCATCCAGGGCGCGCCCGGCGGCAGCGGCAGCGGCCAAGGCGCCTTGAAGCCGCGCGCGGTGTAGACATGCAGGGTCAGCTCGGCCCGGCCGCCGCGATGGACGATGATGTCCGGCTGCGGCTCGACCGAGGCGAAATAGGGCCGCCAGCGCTCGTCGAAATCCTTCAGGAACTCGTCCTGGCCGATGATCACCGCGTCATGGCCGGCGAAGTCCATCTGGTTCCAGCCGAAGGCCAGGTTGCGGGGGTCGCGGCACAGGCACAGCACCGGCAGCCGGTCGCCGAGCTGGACGTCGATCTTGCCGGTCTGGTGCCATTGGGTGCCGACCACGAACAGGCCGGGCTGATCGTACCAGCCGCGCTCCCGCGCCGCGGCGCGCAGGTCGGTCCAGTCCAGCCCCTCCAGCGTCGGATCGTGCTCGAGATGGGCCCGGTCGAGATAGGGCAGGGCCCGCATCCAGCCGGTGGCGGCGTGGCTGCCCAGCACCACCAGCACGAACACGGTGGCAACGCCCGAGGCCTTGAGCCAGATCCGCGCGGCGCGGCTGCCGTTCTCCAGCCACCGCGCCGTGGCGGCGCCCAGCAGCGGGAACAGCAGCAGGTAGCCCGGCGCCTGCCAGTGGAAATGGGCGCCGATCTTCGCCCAGGAGGCGACGGCGGTGAACAGCACGATCGGGATGACGGCGAGGCTGACCAGGAACCAGCCGCGCAGGTCCTTCGGGCCGCGGATCAGGCCGGCGACGAACACCCAGATCATCGGCAGCCACACCCAGGGCAAGAGCCAGATCGCCTGGCCGCCGATGTTCTGGGCCAGCCAGTCGGGCCGGAAGCGCCCGCCGGAGCTGCGGCCGCCCTGGAACAGGAACGACACCCACTGGTTGTCGGCGTTCCAGACCAGCACCGGCGAGAAGATGGCGAAGGCGATCACCACCGCGACCCAGGGCGCCGGATGCAGCAGCCAGCGGCGGCGCCCCCGCGTGGTCAGCAGGAACAGCAGCAGCCCGGCCATCATCAGCGAGGCGTGATACTTCGACAGCAGCGCCAGGCCGAAGCAGGCCCCGGTGGCCAGCCACCAGCCCCAGGCCGCGGCGCGCGACAGCGTCTCCGGCTCCGGCACCACCACCCGGGCGGTGCAGTACGCCGCGGCCAGCAGGAACAGGAACAGCGGCCCGTCCGGCTGCACCCAGCTACCGACGCTGAGGAAGAACACGGCCGACAGGTTCAGGAGCAGCGCCGCCCACACCCCGGCCCAGGCGCCGAACAGGTAGGCGCCCAGCCGGTACATCAGCCAGGTCGAGACGCCGAACATCAGCACATAGGGCAGGCGCAGCCACAGCTCGGCATCGCCGAGGCCGATCATGGCGTGGGTGATCCACAGGAACAGCGGCGGCTGGTCGAAATAGCTGAGCGCCCAGAACCGGGCGGTGGCGACGTAGTAGGATTCGCCGTTGCCGTAGCCGAGCGCCCAGGCCAGGGCGAGCCGCAGCAGCCCGCCCAGCAGGATCAGCCAGAAGATCGCCCCCTGGGGGGTATCGAGCCGCAGCCAGCCGGCGGATCCCGAGGATCCGCGCCGGGCGGACGCGGCGGAAAGAGCGTCGGTCATCCGCATTCCCAGCAGCCGCCCCTGAGGACGGGCTGCGCCTATCG
>NZ_JANX01000093.1 GCF_000767795.1 Inquilinus limosus MP06
AGACGACCGCTGCGGCGGGCGTTCTCTGGCGCGCGCGGTGACGGCCGCGACATAGCACCGGAGGCCCCGCCGAGGACGGACGGGGCCCAACGGTGCAGCCATCGTCCCTCCCGGTTCGCAGAGGAAGGACGACACCATGCTTTCATCACCCGATCTCCAGGACGCGCCGCGCGGTGTGCGTTCGCCCGAACCCGTGATCGCCATCGTCGGCGCCACCGGCGCCGTCGGCGTCGAGCTGCTGCGCTGCCTGGAGGCGCGGCGCTTCCCGGCCGGGTCCGTGCGGCTGCTGGCCTCCGCCCGCTCCGTCGGACGCAGCCTCCCGTTCCGCGGCCGCGACCTGGCGGTGGAGGAGCTGACCGAGGCCAGCTTCGCCGGAATCGACATCGCCCTGTTCTCGGCCGGGGCCGGCATCTCCCGCCGCTTCGCCCCTGCGGCGGTGGCGGCCGGGGCGGTGGTGGTGGACAACTCCTCGGCCTTCCGCATGCGGCCGGAGGTGCCGCTGGTGGTGCCGGAGGTGAACGCCGCGACCCTGGCCGGCCACGCCGGCATCATCGCCAACCCGAACTGCGTCGCCGCGATCATGACCGTGGCCCTGGCGCCGCTGCACCGGGCGCATCCGCTGCGGCGGGTGTCGGCGGCGACCTACCAGTCCGCCTCCGGCGCCGGCGCGGCGGCGATGGAGGAGCTGCGCCAATCCACCGCCGCCAACCTTCGAGGCGAGGCGTTCGCGCCGAAGGTGCTGCCGCACCCCTATGCCTTCAACCTGTTCAGCCACAACGCCGATGTCGACCCGGACAGCGGCTACAACGGCGAGGAGCTGAAGGCGATCGCCGAGAGCCGCCGCATCCTCGGCGCGCCGGAGCTGCCGATCGGCATCACCTGCATCCGCGTGCCGGTGCTGCGGGCCCATTCGATCGCACTGACCGTCGAGTTCGACAGCGTGGTGTCGCCGGAGGAGGCGAGGAGCCTGCTGGCAGTCGCGCCGGGGCTGCGCCTGGTCGACGACCGCGCCGCCAACCACTTCCCGATGCCGTCCGAGGCCAGCGGCCGGGACGAGGTGCTGGTCGGCCGCATCCGCACCGATCTCGGCGACCCGACCGGCCGGTCCCTGTCGCTGTTCGTCTCCGGCGACCAGCTGCTCAAGGGCGCCGCGCTGAACGCGATCCAGATCCTGGAGCATCTGCGGTCCTAGGCGCCTGATCCGGTCCCGGCTCGCATTCCCACCGTTTTGCGTTAGATTGGAGCGCAATCGCGCCCGCCCCCGGCGGGCGCTCTGGGGCCGCGAGGCCGATGGCGCGAAGGGCCGGGACCATGGCGAAGAAGGCCGATATTGCGAACCACATCGTCACCACCGCCGTCGACCTGGCGGCGGAGAAGGGGTGGCGCGCCTTGACCCTCTCCGACGTCGCCCAGGCGGCGCGGGTGCCGATGTCGGCGCTGTACCGCCACTGCCCGGCCAAACCGGACTTGCTGGCCGGGTTCAGCCGCATGATCGACCAGGCCGCCCTGTCCGAGGGGCTGCCGGGCGAGGACGAGTCCCCGCGCGACCGGCTGTTCGACCTGATGATGCGCCGCTTCGACGTGCTGTCGGGCCACCGCGCCGGGATCAAGGCGATCCTGCGCGACCTGCGGCTGGACCCGCTGACCGCGCTCCTGCAGGCGCGGCAGCTGGAGCTGTCGATGCGGTGGACGCTGCAATCCGCCGGCATCTCGACCTCGGGCCTGCTGGGCCGGGCGCGGGTGCGGGCGCTGTGCCTGATCTACGGCCTGGTGCTGCGGGTGTGGGAGCAGGATGATTCGCCGGACCTGGACCGCACCATGAAGGCGCTGGACCAGCGGCTGCGCCAGGCCGAGCAGTGGGAGCAGACCTTCGGCCGCGGCCGGGGCGAGCGCCGGGCCGAACCGCCGGCCGAGCCCGCCGCCCAGGCGGGGCAGGAGCCTACGGTTCACTAAATGACAGCTTTGCTGCAATGCACAATCTTCTTTTGCGTTGCAGCGTGAATGTGTAAGCTGCCGCATTCTTGTGCAATCAGGAGTTGGCCATGAGCAAGGTGCCGCCGGTCTGGGACGTCGACTTCACCAAGCTGCTGGGCGAGTTCAAGGTGCCGGGCGTCGACCTCGACGCTGTGCTGCAGGCCCAGCGCAAGAACATCGAGGCGTTGACCGCCGCCAACCGCACCGCGGCCGAGGGCGTGCAGGCCTTCGCCCGCCGCCAGGGCGAGATCATCCGCCAGAACCTGGCCGAGCTGCAGGCCCAGTTCTCCAACGCCGTCTCCACCGGCGCGCCGGAGGAGAAGCTGGCCAAGCAGACCGAGCTGGCCAAGGTCACCTTCGAGAAGGCGATCGCCGACATGAAGGAGCTGGCCGAGCTCCTGGCCAAGTCGAACACCGAGGCCGCCGAGATCGTCAGCAAGCGCGTCAGCGCCAGCTTCGACGAGCTCAAATCGGTCCTGAAGACCCCCGCGAAGCGCTGACCGCAGCGTCGTCGTGAGATCGAAGGCCGCCTCCGGGCGGCCTTCTTGCCATCCGGACGCGGGCGCGGCAGGGTGCGCGCCGGTTTCGCGGAGGGCAGCATGACGATCAGCTACGACGATTTCGCCAAGGTCGACATCCGGGTCGGCACCATCGTGGCGGTGGAGCCGTATCCGGAGGCGCGCAAGCCGGCCTACAAGCTGACCGTCGATCTGGGGCCCGAGGTCGGCCTGAAGCGCAGCTCGGCCCAGCTGACCGTGCATTACACGCCGGAGACGCTGCTGGGCCGCCAAGTGGCGGCGGTGGTGAACTTCCCGCCGAAGCAGATCGGCCGCTTCATCTCCGAGATCCTGGTGCTGGGCTTCCCCGACGCCGACGGCGCCGTCGTGCTGGCCGCGATCGAACGCCCGGTGCCGAATGGTGGGCGGCTGTACTAGGGTTTGAACACAATCAGCGCGTCGAGGTGGTAGAAGCCGGCGAACCATTCATGCCGAGAATAGCCGCAAGTATAGCCATGCGGCCGCCACCTTGTTGCTGCGCGCAGCGGGATGGTCGCCAATGGCCGACTGAACGGATGGCAGGGGCCTGTTCAGCGTCCTCCCGTGCGAGGCCAACCCGGAGCGTCCGCTCCCTGACGCTTTAGCCATCGCCTACCTTCAATTCCGGCTCCTCGGCGCAAATCGCAGCGAGGAAATCGATGAACTGTCGTACTCGGGAGGGCATGCGCCGTCCGGCAGCGGTCACTGCGTTGATCGGAAAGGGCGGCGGCGCATGCCAGTCCAGAATTCGGACAACTTCGCCGGAGTCCAGCACATCGGTGAACAACCAACTCGCATGGTGGGCGATGCCGAGGCCCGCGAGGACCGCGCCGCGGACATGCTCGGCGTCGTTCGTGCGGAACGCTCCCCCGCCGTCGACCGTGACCTGCCGGCCGTCCACGTGGAAGCCCCACCCGATGATATCCCCCTGGTGGACATAGCTGATACGCTGGTGGGTGCGCAGTTCGTCCAACGTTTGCGGCGTGCCGTGTTGGGCAAGATAGCCGGCGGAGGCCAAGGTGATCATCCGCATGTCGCCGATGCGCCGGGCGACGAGTGCTGAATCCGAAAGCCGACCAATACGGATTGCGACGTCCATTCCCTCCTCGATAAGGTCAACGTGCCGCCCGGAGACTTCCATCTCGATCGCGACGTCGGGGAAACGGTTCCTGAAATCCGGTAGCCGAGGGATGACGAACATCCTCCCGAAGGCTGGCGAGAGGGTCACGCGGACCAGCCCTGAGGGAGCCGACTGCCCCTCAAGGACCCTTTCTTCGACAAGGTCGAGATCCTGAAGGATGCGGACGGTGGCCTCGTAATAGTCCTGTCCCGCAGGCGTCACGGCAAGAGCACGGGAATTTCTCGCGAGAAGCTGTGTCCCGAGCCGCGCTTCGAGCGCAGCGAGTTGTTTGCTGACCGTCGGCTGACTGACGTTCAGGTCACGCGCCGCCTGCGAAAAGCTTCCGCTTTCGACGACGCGCACGAACATCCGCATCGCGTCCAGCTTATCCATCACTTTTGTTCCGGACAGGAATAGAAGGCATAGCCGTCCCCGACCTTTGATGAGCGGGCCATGACCGCGCGATAAAACCCATGAATTCCAATATGGAATAGATGGAATTCGTCAAGCATATCTGTCATTCGCGAGAAGAATATAGGAATCCTCGTTCGACCGCCCGGCCTCGAACCGAAAGGAAAAGCTATGGCAATCAAGATCTATGGTGATGCGGGCTCGGGCAGCTTGCGTCGCGTGACCGCCGCTGCGAAGATCATGGGCATTGAACTCGAACGCGTCAAAGTTGACCTGTTCAAGGGCGAGAGCCAGACCGATGAGTTCAAATCGCGCCTCAATCCCAACGGTTTGACACCGGTTCTGGAGGATGGCGACACCATTCTCTGGGAATCTTCTGCGATCAATCTGTATCTCGCCAGCAAGGTGAATTCGCCGCTGGTCGGAACCACGCAGGAGGAGCGCTTCCAAGTCCTTCAGTGGATGTTCTGGTCGGGCGAACAATGGCGCACCTTCACCACCACGATCTTCGATGAGCGCGTCGGCAAGACGGTCATGGGATTGCCAAAGAACGAGTCCCTCATCGAGTTTGCCGAGGGCAAGATCCGCGCCGCGGCGAAGGTACTCGACCAGCATCTTGAAGGCCGCAAGTTCATGGTCGGCGATGCATTGACGTTTGCCGACATTGATATTGCGGCGCCCTTCTCCCAGGTCGATCGTGCGAAGTTTCCGTTCAAGGAATACCCAAACCTGATCGCGTGGCACGACAATCTTCTCCAGTCGTTCCCAGCGTGGGCGGAGACGAAGGCTGAGGTCGACAACCGTATGGAAAGCTTCCTGGCGAGCGTCGGCGTGAAACTATGATTTCCGGCCTTCCTGTCCGGCCGGCGGGCGTATGAAGATGGCGCGCTGGCCGGAATCGCGACGATTTTGTCGGTGGCGCGGTGGGCATGCGACGGCATGCCCGAAGGGCGCGCGAAGCGTGTGCGGCGGCGTCCTAGGGCACGGGTCCAGGGTTGCTGCGCCCCAGGCGCGGTTCCGTCCCCGCCAGCAGCCGCCGGATGTTGGCGCGATGACGCGCAATCACATAGAGGCCGCCCGCGATCACCAGCAGGCGGGTGGGCAGCGGCTGCTCCAGGGCGCAGGCCAGGGCGATCGCGGTCAGCGCCGCCAGCATCGAGCCCAGCGACACGATCCGGAAGACCGCCAGCGCCACGCCGAAGGCCGCCGTGGCCCCCAGGCCCGCCGGCCAGGAGATCGCCAGCAGCACGCCCAGCCCCGTCGCGGCGGATTTGCCGCCCCTGAAATTCAGCCAGACCGGGCGGCTGTGCCCCACAAGCACCGCCAGCCCGGCCAGGCAGACGGCCCAGGGCGCCCAGCCTTGCGGATCGGACGTCGGCGGCACGGCGGACGGCCATGCTGAGACCCAGGTCCAGACCCAGCGGGCGAAGACGATCGCCGCCGCGCCCTTCAGCACATCGACCAGCAGCACCGCCAGCGCCGGCCCCTTGCCCAGGGTCCGCAGCACGTTCGTGGCCCCGGTGGATCGTGAGCCGTGCTCGCGGATATCGATGCCGCGGAGCAGCTTCCCCGCCAGATAGCCGGTGGGGATGGAGCCGAAGAGATAGGCGACCGCCAGTCCGGCCACGCCCGCCATCCAGAACATCATCGCAGTCCCCTGATGTTGCCGCCGGGCGCGCCGAGGCCGGTGGCCGTCCTCCTGGCATCTCCGGCGCCGCCGGGCAAGCGCCGGTTGACGGGACACCGCGTCCCTTCCATCATCGTCCCGATCGCAGGATCAGCCATACCCTCCACGTGACTGGCGAGACGGGGGAGCACCCCGAGGGAGCGTGGAGGACCGTTTCGATGCCGCTCGCCTGGGCAGCCTTGCTTGCAAGCTGGTCGGGCGATTCGTGTCCAGGCATCGAAACGGAGCACTTCGCATGGAATACCAGCACCAGCCCGACCCGGCCGATCCCGACCTGCGCAGCCGCCTGGCCGCCGCCGATCCGGAGGCCGCCGAGATCCTCGAGCGCGAGGAGCGCCGGCAGCAGCAGGGCCTGACCCTGATCGCGTCGGAGAACCACGCCTTTCCGGAGCTGCGGCCGCTGATCGGCTCGGTCTTCGCCGACAAATACGCCGAGGGCCAGCCGCGCCGCCGCTACTATGGCGGCAACCTGCATGCCGACGAGATCGAGGAACTGGCCCAGGCCCGCGCCAGGGCGCTGTTCGGGGCCGAGCACGCCAATGTCCAGCCGCTGTCCGGGTCGCCGATGAACCAGGCGGTGTATTTCGGCCTGCTCGCCCCGGGCGACACCATCCTGGCGATGGACCTGTCGCATGGCGGCCACCTGACCCACGGCGCCCCGGTTTCGGCCATGGGCAGGATCTTCCGCTTCGTCCGCTACGGCACCGTGGCCGGCGGCGGCTTCGACTTCGACGCCATCCGCGAGACCGCGCGGCGCGAGCGGCCGAAGCTCTTGATCACCGGCTTCTCCTCCTACCCGCGCGACATCGACTACGCCGCCTTCAAGGCGATCGCCGACGAGGTCGGGGCCATCACCATGGCCGATGTCTCGCATATCGGCGGGCTGATCGCCGGCAAGGCGCTGCCGAACCCGCTGGCGGCCGGCTTCGACATCGTCACCACCACGACGCACAAGACGCTGCGCGGGCCGCGCGGCGGGCTGATCCTGTGCCGCGAGCCGTTCCGCAAGGCGATCGACCAGGCGGTGTTCCCGGGGCTGCAGGGCGGGCCGCACATGGACCAGGTGGCGGCGCTGGCGACGGCGCTGCACCTGGCGGCGCAGGAGGAGTTCCTGGCCTATGCCCGCCGCGTGCTGGACAATGCCAAGGCGCTGGCGGCGGCGCTGCAGGCGCGGGGCGCGCAGCTGGTGACCGGCGGCACCGACAACCACCTGCTGGTGGTCGACGTGGCGGCCAGCTTCGGCATCGACGGCGACGAGGCGCAGCAGCGGCTGGACCGGGTCGGGCTGGTCTCGAACAAGCAGGTGGTGCCGGACGACACGCGGCCGCCGCTGCGCCCCTCCGGGCTGCGGCTGGGCACGCCCGCGGTCACCACCCGGGGGATGCGCGAGGGGCAGATGACGGCGCTGGCGGATCTGATCGTGGATGCGGTCACCGGCGCCCGGCCGGAGCCGGCTTTGGCGAACGCGGTGCGCGATTTCGCCAGGCGGTTCCCGATTCCGGGATGAGCGGAGACTTTCCTGGCCGTCTTTCACTGTCATGCCCGGGCTTGACCCGGGCATCCAGGGGCCACCAAGAGCGGCTCTGGCCGCCCCTGGATCCTCGGGTCAAGCCCGAGGATGACAGGAAAGGGAAGGCGGTGCGTAGGTTGGGTTCGCGTCGGCGAACCCAACACCGGTCCCGGCATCGACATGTTGGGTTCGCGATGCGAACCCAACCTACGCCGTCGGCTTGAACCCCGACCTTTCCCCATAGTCGAAGCACTCCTCGGCCGAGGGGATCGCCCGCGACGTGCTGTACGAGCCGAGGCTGAGCGCCGCGACGCAGACTCCCAGCCTCAGCCCTTTCTCCACCGGCCAGCCCTCATGCAGCCCCAGCATGACGCCGGAGGCCAAAGCGTCGCCGGCGCCGTTGGTGCTCTTGACCGCCTCCGGCGGCACCCAGGCCGCGCCCTGGCGCCACAGCCGGCCGTCGCGGTCGGCGGCGACCACGCCCTCCGGGAAATGCACCACCGCCAGGGTCGACACGCCCATCCGGATCAGCGCCGCCGCCGCCGCCTCGACCAGCGCCCAGTCGGGACGGCCGTCGCGGTGGGTCTCGACTCCGGTCAGCGCCGTCGCCTCCAGCTCGTTGATGATGATGCTGTCCAGGAGCGGCAGGCAGGGCACGGTCAGGTCGCGCAGCCGGTCGCCCGCCACGCCCACCAGCTCCATATTGGTGCGGTGGCCCGAGGCGCGGGCGCGGGCCAGCACCTCGGTAAAGCCGTTGCCGCTGCCTTGCGGCGCGTCCATCCGGGCATGCACCCCGGGCGAGCCGACATGGAAGATCTTCGAGGTCGACCCCGCCAGGTCGAAATGCTCGGGCGAGAGCAGGGCGTTGACCCCCTCCTGGTAGAAGAAGGTCCGCCGCCCGCCCTCGGCCACGATCATCACGTCGGTATAGGCGGTGCGTCCGCCCGGCAGCACCGCGATCCGGCCGGCGCCGACGCCGTGGTCGCGGCAGACGTCCAGCGCCAGTTGGCCATAGGCGTCGTCGCCGACCACGCCGACCACCTCGATCGGGAAGGGCGCGCCCAGGCGGGCGAGGTCGATCGCCATGTTGAAGCCCGGGCCGCCGGAATCCGGCGTCTCCTCCACGATCTTGGCGACGTGCTCCTGCGGCGGGAAGCGGTCGATGACCTTGTTGACGTCGATGCAGATCGTGCCGCCGCAGATGATGCCCGAGCGCTCCATCTCAGCCCTGCTTCAGAACGGCTTCGGTGGTCTGCACATCGTCGGCCAGGGGGCGCAGCGGAGTGATGCCCTGCTTCTGCAGCTCGCCGTGATAGGCCTTCACCGCCTCCTCCGGCGTGATCGTGCCGTCGGCCACCTGGCGCATGAAGCTGACCATCGCCAGCGGCGATTCCGCCAGGTTGATCTTGCGGCCGAACAGGGCGACGCGGGCGCCGTATTTCTCGGCCTGGTGCAAGAGCTCGAAGCAGTCGCGGGTGGTGCCGGCGCCGCCGCCGAGCACGCCGACGATCAGGCTGGAATCGAAGCTCGCCAGCTCCTCCAGCGCCTTCGGGCCGTTGAAGGGGATCTTCAGGAACTGCGGCCGGTCGGCCTTCATCACCCCGGCCAGGCAGCGCAGGATGCAGTCGTTCAGATAGTGCGGCTGCAACTCCGGGTCGATGCCGCTCGACACATTCGGATTGAAGACCTCGAAGAAGTACTTGAAGCCGTTGGCGGCGCAGTCGGCGCGGAACTCGGCGAAGGCCTCCAGCGACCGGATATCGGAATCCAGGTCGTTGTTGAAGGTGACGGAGTAGAGGCCGAGATCGGTGCCGGTGACCGGCGCCTTCGGGTCGGGTGTCAGGCCGCCATGCATCACCCGCGGCAGGACGGCCGAGCGGAACGGGCGCGACGGCTGCTTGGGGTAGGAGCAGCCGCGCACCACCCAGACATCGGTGGTGTCGTTGGCGCGGATCGCCGGCTTGACCCGGCTGTTGCGGAAGGTGCCGCTCTCGACCAGCCGCTCCAGGTTCGAGGCCGAGACCAGCATGATGTCGACGATGTCCTGCTCCACCACCTGGCGGATGGTGTCCAGGAACTCGTCGCGGGTGCGGTAGCGGGTCCAGCTGCCGTCGGGCGCGCGCTTCGGGCCGGTCGAGGTCAGGCTCGGCCCCATGTCGCCGTCCTTGGCGTCGGCGATGATGAAGTCGCTGCGCTTGTACTGTCCGGCGCGGATGCGGGCCAGCTTCTCGTCCAGGCGGGTCATGCTCGGTCTCTCGTCTTTCGGTCAGGGTTCAGGGAAAGGGGAGGGGGCAAGTGAACCAATGATCGTCATCCCGTGCGCGCTGCGGCGCGAAGTGCCGCGGCGCAGACACGGGATCTCGGCTCGGTCGGTGAAGAGATCCCGGTTCTGCGTCGCATCACTGCGTGCTGCGCCGTGCCCGGGATGACGAACAAGAAAGTCATGGTTGGGTCTCGCCGTTCGGGGCGGGCTGGTCGCCCGGCATCGCCCCGGTCATGATCGCCACCACCTCGGCCATGCTGTGGCGCTGCGGCGAGGTTACGGCGACGCGGCGGCCAAGCCGCATCACATGGATGCGGTCGGCCACCTCGAACACGTTCGGCATGTTGTGGCTGATCAGGACCACGGGCAGGCCGCGGTCGCGGATGGTGCGGATCAGGTCCAGCACCTGGCCGGTCTCGCGCACGCCCAAGGCCGCCGTCGGCTCGTCCATGATCACCAGCTTGCGGGCGAACACCGCGGCGCGGGCCACGGCCACGCCCTGGCGCTGGCCGCCGGACAGGCTCTCGACCGCATGGGTGATCGAGGGCAGGCGGAAGCGCAGCTCGTCCATATGGCGCTGCGCCTCGCGCCGCATCCGCGGCTTGTCCAAGAGCCGCAGCCAGCGGCCGAGCGGGCCGGGCCGGCGCAGCTCGCGCCCCAGGAACAGGTTGGTGGCGATGTCCAGCGCCGGCGCCACCGCCAGGTCCTGGTACACCGTCTCGATGCCGCGGCGGCGGGCGTCCAGCGGCCCGTGGAACCGCACCGGCTGGCCGTCCAGCAGCACCTCGCCCTCATCGGGCGTGACGGCGCCGGACAGCACCTTGATCAGGGTCGACTTGCCGGCGCCGTTGTCGCCGACCACCGCCAGCACCTCGCCGCCGCGCAGCTCGAAATCGACGCCGCCCAGCGCGGTGACATGACCGTAGCGCTTGACCACGCCGCGGGCCTCCAGGACCGGCGCGCTCATACCCGCCTCCAGCGCGACAGTTGGTCCAACGCGACCGCCGCGATGACCAGGACGCCGGTGACCAGGTCCTGCCACAGCGGGTCGATGCCGATCAGGGTCAGGCCGTTGCGCAGCACGCCGACGATCAGCACGCCGATCAGCGTGCCGATCAGGCTGCCGCGCCCGCCGAACAGGCTGGTGCCGCCGATCACCACGGCGGTGATGCTGTCCAGATTGGCGGTCTGCATCGCGTTCGGATCGGCGTTCGGGATCCGTCCCAGCGCCAGCCAGGCGCCGATGCCATAGAGGAAGGCCGCGGCCAGATAGACCGACAGCAGCCGCCGCTGCACCGGGATGCCGACCAGCCGCGCCGCCTCCGGATTGTTGCCGATGGCGTAGACGTGCTTACCCCAGGCGGTGTGGTTCAGCAGATACCAGACCAGCCCGTAGAGGCCGAGCATGATGATGATGCCGTAGGTGATCACGGCGCCGCCCAGGCGCAGCGTGTTGCCGGACCAGCCCAGCAGGTCGTCCATCACCGGGAAGGCGCCGCCGCCGGAGAACAGCCGGGTGGCGGCGGTGACGATGCCGAGCATGCCGAGCGTGACGATGAAGGGCGGCAGCTTCAGCCGGCTGACCAGCGTGCCGGTGATCAGCCCGACCAGGCTGCACAGCCCGATCGCCAGCAGAAGCGAGGGCAGGGCGGCGTGGCCTTCGTCCACCAGCTTGCCGGCGACGATGGTGCCCAGCACGGCGATGGCGCCGGTGGCGAGGTCGATGCCGGCGGTCAGGATCACCAGCGTCTGGCCGATCGCCAGCGTGCCGATGATCACCGATTGCTGCACGATCAGCGACAGGTTGCCGGGCGTCAGGAAGCGCTCGCTCATCGCCGTGAACACGGCGCCGAAGGCGACGAGCACGATCAGCGGGCCGAGCGGCGGGGTGGTCAGCACCCGCGCCGCCCGCCCGATCCAGGACGAGGATGGGGCCATCGCTCTCTCGTTCGGGAGGTCGGTGAAACCGGCGGCGCCCATCCCCCTCACCCTCCCGCCGCCTGCGGCGTCGGGCCCCTCCCTCTCCCCAAGGAGAGGGTTGGTCACCTCTCCTTGGGGAGAGGTCGAAATCGCGGAGCGATTTCGGGTGAGGGGGAGCGGTGCGGCCAATCCGGATCGATCCATTCAGAACCTGGCGGCGGTCAGCCCCAGCAGTTCTTCTCTCCGAACTCGAGATCCTTGGAGTCCAGCCCCGGCAGCGGCTTGCCGGTGATCAGGAAGGAGCCGGTGTCGACGAAGCCGGTCGGCTTCTTGCCGCTCTTGGCGTATTCGGCCACGGCGTCGACGCCCATCTGCGCCATCTTGTAGGGGAACTGCATCACGGTCGCGGCGACGCGCCCGTCCTTGACGTATTTGACGCCCAGGCAGCCGCCGTCGATCGAGGTGACGACGATATCGTCGGTCTTCCCGGCCGCCTTGATCGCGGCATAGGCGCCCTGGGCCGCCGGTTCGTTGATGGTATAGACGACGTTGATGTCCGGATGGGCGGACAGCAGGTTCTCCATCGCCGTCTGGCCCTTGTCCTGGGCGCCGTTGGTGTTCTGCTTGCCGACGATGGCGGCGTCGCCCTCGGCGATGCCGAAGCCCTTCAGGAAGCCGTCATGGCGGAAGGTGTCGACCGTGCCGCCCGGCGTGCCGTCCAGCATCGCCAGCTTCGGCGCCTTGTCGCCCAGCGCCTTGCGGGCGTACTGGCCTTGCTGCACCCCGGCCTGGAAATTGTCGGTGGCGAAGGTGGCATCGACCGCGTCCGCCGGGTCGGTCGCGGTGTCGAGCGCGATCACCAGGATGCCGGCATCGCGCGCCTTCTTCACGGCGCCGAGCACGCCGGAGGAGTTGTTCGGGGTGATGAGGATGCCCTTGGCGCCGGCGCTGATCAGGTCCTCGATCGCGGCGACCTGGCCTTCGTTGTCGCCGTCGAACTTGCCGGCGCGGGCGATCAGCTTCAGGCCCTTGGCCTGGGCCTCCTGCTCGGCGGCCTGGCGCATCTTGACGAAGAACGGGTTGACCTCGGTCTTGGTGACGAGGCCGACGATGGCCTCCTGCGCCATCGCGGCCGTGCTGCCGGCGGCCAGGGCAAGTCCTACGGCGCCGGCGGCGAGCAGGCCGGCGAGGCGGCGGCGGTTCACGGACAGCGCAGCCTTGGGCGTCTGCGGTCGGATCATCGCGGTTTCCTCCTGTTTGCGGGCGGGCGCTTCTGCGGCGCCGGCCCTGTCGATTGGCCGGATCATGGACCGGCAAGCGGAACGATAAGTCCGGCTTTTGACGAGAGTCAATCGGATCTTCTGGATCTTTTGCCTGAAAACGACCATAATGACCCATGGCCGTTTCAGACCCCGAGATCCATGCCCTGGGCACCGCCGGCGCCGGCCATGTGCTGTCGCTGATCCTGTCCGGCCAGGCGCGGTCGCGGGCCGACCTCGCCCGCATCTCCGATCTCTCGCGCGCGACCATCACCCAGCGCCTGGGCGTGCTGTTCGACTCCGGGCTGCTGCACGAGGCGGAGGAGACGCAGGCCAGCGGCGGCCGCCCGGCCCGCATCCTCAAGCTGAACGAACGGTTCGGCGTGGTGCTGGCGGCGGATGTGGGCGAGAGCCGGATCCGCGTCGCGGCGACCGATCTCGGGCCGCATGTGCTGGCCGAGCGGCTCGGGGATCTCGAGGTCGGCAGCGGGCCCGTGCCGATCCTGACCTGGATCGCCCGGCAGTTCCGCGAGCTGCTGGCCGAGATCGGCCGGCGGCCGGACGAGGTGCTGGGCCTTGGCCTATGCCTGCCGGCGCCGGTCGACCATGCCGCCGGCCGGGTGATGGGCCCCTCGGTGATGACCGGCTGGGACGATTTCGACATCCCCGGCTGGTTCGCGGCCGACTACGCGGCGCCGGTGCTGGCCGAGAACGACGTGCGGCTGCGCACCCTGACCGAGCACCGGCAGTTCTGGCCGGAGGAGCGGCAGCTGGTCTTCATCAAGGCCGGCACCGGCATCGGCAGCGGCATCATCACCGACGGCCGGATGCATCGCGGCGCCCGTGGGGCGGCGGGCGATGTCGGCCACATCCAGCTGCGCGACGCCGAGGCGCCGCTGTGCCGCTGCGGCAAGCTGGGCTGCGTCGAGGCCTATGCCGCCGGCTGGGCGATCGCCCGCGACCTGCGGGCCAGGGGTTTTGAGGCGCGGAACGCGCGCGACGTGATGGCGCTGGTCCAGCGCAACCGGCCGGAGGCGATCAGCCTGGTGCGCCAGGCCGGCCGGGTGCTGGGCGAGGTGGCCGCGGATGTGGTCGCGGTGCTGAACCCCGGCGTCATCGTCGTCGGCGGCACCCTGGCCGAGGCGGGCGAGCACCTGCTGGCCGGGGTGCGCGAGTTCGTCTATCAGCGCTGCCTGCCGCTGGCGACGCGCGACCTGACCATCACCACGGCGCGGACGGGCGAGATGGCCGGGCTGCTGGGCGCGGCCCGGCTGGTGGTCGACACCCGGCTGCAGCCGCAGGCGGTCGACCGGCTGATCGCGGAGCGACGAACGGCGGGCTGAGGTCGCTGCCGCCTCGAATTCGGCGGCGGCCGGGCCTGGCAGACCGCGGCTCCGGCGTCAGCCGAGCCGCAGCGACAGCTCGACATCCTCGCCGAACGGGATGGACAGGTAGCCGCCGCCCGGCGCGCGCACTCGCGCCAGATACTCCGGGCTGTAATCGGCATTGTCGGCAAGGACGAAGGCGCCCGGCCGCAGGCGGCTCTCCACCAGGTCCAGGATCTCGGGATACAGCGCCTTGGCGCCGTCCAGCAGCGCCAGGTCGATCGCCTCGGGCAGGTCGGCGGCCAGCGTCTTCAGCGCGTCGCCCTCGCGGATCTCGACCAGGTCGAGCACGCCGCCGGCCCTGAGATTGGCGCGGGCCCGCTCGACCTTGGACGGCTCGAACTCGCTGGTGATCAGGCGACCGCCGCCATTGTCGCGCAGCGCCGCGGCCAGATGCAGGGTCGAGATGCCGAAGGAGGTGCCGAACTCCACGATCGACTTGGCGCGGCAGCCCCGCGCCAGCATGTACAGCAGGGCGCCGGCCTCGCGCGACACGGCGAGCGGGTAGTCCTTCAGCCGGCCGTAGAAGTCGAGATACTCGGTCTTGCTGCGCATCAGCCGCTCATGCTCGCCGGCGAGGTCGGCCAGGTCGGGGCTTGCCATCGGCGAGGCTTCGTCGGCCGCCGCGAACAGCTGGGCCAGCAGGGGCGCGATCGGGGCGGTGGTCAGGGTGGTCATGCGGGTCTCCGGTCGAGGCAAGGGCGCATCCTTGCGCCGGACCGAAAATACGACTAGTTCGTCAGGTTCCTGAGTCGCGTTGCCGGACCCGCCTGTGACCGATCGCCGAAAGCCGCAGATTTCCTCGCGAAAGCAGCCGCAGCAGGCGCGGTCGGAGGGGCTCGTCGCCGCGATCCTGGAGGCCGCTGTTCAGGTTCTGGCGAAGGAGGGCGCCCAGCGCTTCACCACCGCGCGGGTGGCGGAGAAGGCGGGGGTCAGCGTCGGGTCGATCTACCAGTATTTCCCGAACAAGGCGGCGATCCTGTTCCGGCTGCAGAGCGACGAGTGGCGGCAGACCAGCGACCTGCTGGGCACCATCCTCGCCGATGACCGGACGCCGCCGCTGGAGCGGCTGCGCCGGCTGGTCCATGCCTTCCTGCGCTCGGAATGCGAGGAGGCGGCGATCCGCGGCGCGCTGAACGATGCCGCGCCGCTGTACCGCGACGCGCCGGAGGCGACCGAGGTGCGGGCGGCCGGGCGCCGTGCGGGCAAAGCCTTCATGCGGGAGGCGCTGCCCGACGTCCCGGACGCGGCCCGCGACCTCGCCGGCCATCTGGTGATGACGACGCTGAGCGAGGTGGGGAAGAGCTTCTCGGACCAGCCGCGGACCGCGGCGGAGATCGAGGCCTATGCCGACGCCCTGGCCGACATGCTGTGCGCCTATCTCGAGCGCGCGGCCCGGGGGCCGGGGACCGGCTGAACGGCTACCAGCGCAGCCAGCGCCGCCCGGCCAGAGTGCCGATCAGCACCACGATCCCGGTCGCCAGCGTGTACCA